>JAZKXM010000057.1:0-45473 GCA_045611585.1 Candidatus Scatosoma sp.
TCAAAAGCGATCACGGCGTCCTTTAAAAGCTGATCAGACAAGACGGCTGTTACGTTTACAATTTGTTTAAGCATATTGTTACCTTCCGCAAAAAAGGCGAAAAGCCTTTTCGTAGTTTCGTATATTATAGCATTGAAAAAGATATTTTTCAATATGTTTTTCCACATATTTTCCTTAAAAATACATACATATCACCAAATTTGACGGAGTTCTATAAAAAGAATTAATTTTTTGCGATCTGGATAAAAAATTCATTCAAAACGCTTGACGGGATTTTTTTGTTTGGTATAATGATGATAAGTTTTGCAAAAAACGGAGGCGAACAATGGGCTTTATTGAGATAGAGTTTAGAAGGCAAGATCGCGATTGGAATATGACGAAATTGCAGGCGCACGATTATTATGAAATATACTGTCTTTTAGAGGGGGAACGGCGCTTCTTTTTGGAAGATAGGCTGTTCACGCTGAAAGAAAACTGCTTTGTCGTCGTGCCGCCGTTCAGTATGCACAAGACGGAAGGCGGGCGCTATCGAAGAATTAATTTTTACGTTTCCCCCGACCTTTTGGACGGCGCGGAAAATTCATTTTTGAAGGATTGCTCTCGCTTGGGCGCATTTCGTTTGTCGGAAGAAAAAAACGCCCCCCTTTTTGAGGTGCTTAATCAGCTGGTCAAGCGGGAGGATCTGTCGGGGCTACATAAAAAATACGCCCTGCCGCTACTTCGCTCCTTGCTGTATTTTTTGCAGACGGGCGAAGGGGAAGCGGAAGGGGTGCAGTGTGTATCCGCAACGGAGGAAGCTTCGCAAAAAAACCAAGCGGACGGGCTGGTTTTGCAGGTCGTTTCCTATCTAAACGAGCATTATTGCCAAAAAATAACGCTGGATTTTTTGGCGAGAAAATTTTTTGTTTCCAAAAACAGCTTAGGACGGCGGTTTTTTAAAATTATGCAATGTTCGGTGATGGATTATTGCTTGACCGTCCGTCTAAACGCCGCCAAGCACCTGCTGCTTTCCACGGACAAAAGCGTAACGGAGGTAGGGGAGGAGTGCGGCTTTTTAAGCGCAAACTATTTTTGCTTGATTTTTAAACGCAAAGTGGGGATTTCTCCCCTGAATTACCGCAAGAAAAACTGATTGCGAAAAATCGGGAAACAAGCGGGCAAAGGGCTTTGTTTGCAAAGGTACGTTTGGTTGTTAAAGCTGCTATTTTCGTTGAAAATGTTTCGTTAAAAACAAACACAAGCGGGGAAAGGAGTTTCATTTTTTACTATCTTTTGATTTTTTTTTACCTTGTTAAATAAAAAAGATGTGATATAATAATGTCGCATTGATAGTGGCGGAGGAAACGCCGCAATGAAGAAAATCAAAATTTTTGGAGGAGAAAAAATGGCTTATTTTAACGCACAAGAAACGAAAAACAGAATTGAAAAAGTTGCAAAACTTTTGAACGAAAAGAACGTAGATATCGCAATCATCTACTTTGACGAATTGAACGTCGCAAACGGCTGGTATTTGACGGGCTGGTGCGGTCAGTTTGAAAAGGGCGCGGTGCTGGTTGGCCGCGACGGAACGACGATGCTTTTGGGCGGTCCTGAAAGCGAACCGTTCGCAAAGCAAGACTCTGCAATTAAGGACGTAAGATGCTTCCCCGTATTCATGGTTCCCGATGAAGAATATCCTTTGGCAACCATCATCAGCTTCAGCGATTTGTTTGCGGAACTCACGGCGAAGTTCCCCGTAAAGACGGTTGGTCTTGTCGGTACGACGGATATGCCTTATGCGGTGCATGAAGACCTTGTAAAGGGCTTTGAGGGCTGCGAAATCGTCGATATCACGGAAGAATATCTTAAATTCCGTTACGTAAAGAGCGATTGGGAAGTAGAACAGGCAAGACAGGCTACGCAGCTTGCTTGCAAGGCTTACAAAGCGATGGCGGCGAAGGTGAAAGCCGGCGCGAAAGAATACGAAGTTGCGGCGGCGGGTGAAGAAGTTTGCCGTGCAAACGGTGCGGACAGCTTCGCATACAGAACAATCGTTGGTAGCGGTATCCGTTCCAACGCGGTTGTGCCTACGGCTACGAATAAAGTGATGGAAAACGGCGAAATGGTTATGCTGGGTATCGCGCCCCGTATCAACGGGTATGCGGGCACGTTCGGTCATACCGTTCCCGTCAGCGGCGAATACACGCCCGAACAAAGACAATGCCTTATCGACATGATCGAGGTTATGAAGCTGACCAAGAGCATGCTGAAAATCGGCAACACGGGTATCGAAATTGACAAAGTTGGCAGAGCGCTTTATGAAAAAGGCGGCTATTTGAGATATTTGGTATGTCCTTTCGCGCACACGATGGGCTTGATGGAAGCGGAAGCTCCTTTCTTCGGACCTAACGGCGACGTACCCCTTGAAAAGAACATGATTATCAACGTGGACGTATCCTTCTTCGGGCATCCTACCCTGCACGGCTTGCGCGTAGAAACCTGCTACGTGATCACTGAAAACGGCGCAGAACCTCTTTGCCCTGAATTTGAAGAAGAATTGTTCAACTACGTAAAATAAAATTAAGAATAAAGGAGAAAAAATTATGAAAAACGGAAAGAAAAATTGGGTATTTTGTGACGGCGACCTGCCTCCTCACGGCGACAATCCCGACTTTTTAGGTCACGAAGCGTTGATGATTACCAACGTTTCCAAAAAGGACGCGCACATTCGTATTAAGATTATTTTTGAAGATAAAGCTCCTTATGATAAAATTACGATCGACCTGCCTGCGGAAAGAACTACCTGCTTGCGTTTAGATTATCCCATCGGGAAGGAACAGTATCAAATTCCCTTCGGGCAATACGCGCTGCATATCATTTCCGACGTACCCGTTTGCGCTTGCTTCGGACGTTTGGACGTCAGACAAACGAACATGGCATATTACAGCCTTGCGGGATATTCCTTCTAAACAAACTCCTAAAAATTTATATGATAAACGGACGCCGAATTTCGACGCCCGTTTATCTTTTTAAAGGCTGAAAATATATGCCAAAAACTCCTTGTTTTGTCTATATTTTTTTGTTTTTTATTGTCGCTTAATCCCTTTTGTTTTGGGACGTATAGCCCATTGCTTGAAATATGGCAATCAAACAAAAATAAAAAACAAAAAGAATAGTTTTTTTTTTTACTATATTACTTTGATTTTTTATCTTGAAATTGCAAAAAAAGGGGGGTATAATGGTATAAGCAAAGCTTAATATATACTGTTAGAGGTTTGTAACAATATTAAGTTAGTTCAATATTTGAGGAGTTGTGAAATGAAAGTATTACCTAAAATTCAGCAAGAAGAGTATAAGCAACGCGTATTAAAATTTAAGCAGCTTATGAAAGAAAACGGCTTAGATTTGGTGGTTGGTTTTTCTAACCTTTTAGACCCCTCCACCGTTCGTTATTTCAGCGATTTTTCGGCTGTAAACGAAAGCAGTGCGGTCATCATTCCCGCGGAGGGCAAAAACGTTTTGTGTTCTGGTCAAGCGGGTTTGGATTACGCCTTGGTTCAAAACAAAATGTATGATTCCGAAATCAAGGTTTTCCCTGAAATCGGCGAGGTTTCCGGTTTTGAGTACGATTTTGAAGGACAGCTTGATTTTTACGAATACTTCAAGCAGCTGAAAGCGGAGTTGAAAAACGTTAAAAGAATCGGTATCCTTGGGACGCTGACCTTCCCCGCGATCATTTACAACAAGCTGACGGCGGTATTCGGCGAGTGTGAAATTGTCGATTTTGATAAGAAATTCTACGAAAGCAGAGTGGTTAAAACGGAAGGGGAATTGGCGTGCATCAGAACGGCTTGTTCTATCATTTCGTCGGCATACGAAACGGTTGTTCCCCAGATCAAGGCAGGAATGACCGAACGCAAAATCCAAGGTATGTTTGAAAAGGAAGTGCTTTGGAACGGTGCGGAAAGCAACGTAATGTCCTTCTCGCACATGGTAGCGACGGGGGATAAAAATTCCCATATCAGTATGTGCAGAAACACCCTGCGCGAGGTAAAGGAAAGCGAAATTATCAACCTTGCGGGCGGCTGCTGCTACGAAGGGTACAACGGGGTTATTTGCGCACCTTACGTGCTTGGCGAAGTGCCTCAAAAGATTAAGGACGCGGTCAACTGCGCTTACGATGCGTTGAACGAGGCGAAGGAAAAAATGAAGCCGGGCGTCACCTGCGACGTGGTGATGAACACCTATACCGACTATTTGAAGAAAATGAACTATTTGCAGTTCTGCCCGTATGGCAGCTTGCACAGCACGGGCTTGCTGGAATGTGAAGCGCCCGTATTCTCGGTTGCAAACAAGCGCGTCATCGAAGAAAATATGGCGATTTGTATCGACGCGTATTTCAAGGGTATGGAATGGGGTTCTTTCCGCGTAGAGGACGTGTACGTGATCGGCAAGCAAGGCGCAGAACGCATTACGACGTTCAACGATAAATTAATTCCTAAACTGTTTAAATAAAAAATCTCGCGCATAGAGAGGTCAAGAGAATGGATAAGTGGTATGTAAATTCTTATCGTAGAAATTTGGTCGATATGCACATTTCGGAATACGACGAACAGTTTTTGTCTAAATTCGATCCCGTGCATTACGTGCAAAACCTGAAAAAATCTCACGTTCAAACGGCGTATATCTACACAAGCAACTGTCTTGGCGTATCCTTTTTCCCGACGAAGATTGGACATCCGCACAACAACTTAAACGGGCGGGATTTGGTTGCCGAAGTAATCGACGAATGTAACAAAAACGACATTATGCCGATTATTTACACCAACTATTGGTCGCGGTACGCGTACGATCAACACCCCGATTGGCGGTGTGTGACCCCCGACGGCAAGACTTCGATGGAATATTATCATTATAATAAGAGATTTGGGGTCTGCTGTATGAATTCTCCCTTCCAAAAATATATGGAGGACAGAATTGAAGAAGTGGTGGCAAGATACCAAACGCAGGGGATTTGGATTGATATGACGGGTACGTTTATGATGTGTACCTGCGAGCATTGCAAAAAACGCTTTTTCGAGGAAACGGGGTTTGAAATTCCTAAAAAAATAAATTGGAACGATGAGGTTTGGCAGCTGTTTATCAAAAAACGTTACGATTGGGTCGCGGAAAGCCTTGCGGGGTTAAACGCGGCGGCGAAACGGGCAAAATCGGATATTGTTGTGGTACATAACAGCGCAAGATACGTACAAAACCATACCCGTTGCTTGACGAAGGAATATTTCAACAAAACGGAATTTGTCGCGGGCGATTATAACAGCGGTAGGCCGTACCATTCCTTCTTCAGTAAATTGTTCTATCAGCTGTCCGAACATAAACCCGCCGAATTTTTGTGTCCTGTGATGAAGGAGTTGAGCGATCACAACGTTATGAGGACGAAAAACGACCTTTTGACGATGGTATTTTCTTCGATGGCAAACAACGTTCGGTTTGGCTTTATCGACGCTCTTGACCCTATCGGGACGGTAAACGACGCCGTTTACGATCGAATGAAAGAGGTTTATGAAGAGCAGATGAAATTTGAAAAATATCTGACGGCGGACACGGAGGTTCAAGCGGATATTGGCGTGTATTGCTCGTTGGATTGCCCCGTGGACGAGGACGAAAACGGAACGGATAACTATTCCCGTATTTGGGATACTCGCCATATCGAGATCAACCGTGATTTTGCGGCTCTTTTAAAGAAGATGGGCTTGCCTTATAAGGTAATCACCCCTAACAATTTGGACGATTTGAAAACGTGTAAATTGCTGCTGCTTTCGGAACTGAACGTAATCTCCGACGAGGAGAAAACGGCGTTTGAAAGGTTTGTCAAAGAGGGCGGTTCTCTGTATGCAAGCGGCGAAATCGGGACGTACGACGGCAACTATAAGAAGGTTGAAAAAGGCTTGCTTTCGGACGTTTTGGGAGTAGAGCTGATAGAAAGAGATTTTGGCAAAACCTATTACGGCAATAAAATTTATTATATCAGCCCGACGGAAAAGGCGGCGGATAAATTTGAGTATTTTACGGAAGCACATCCTTTATCTTGTGGACAAGACGCAACCAGCTATATTGTCAAGGCGAAGGAGGGAGCCGAAATTTGGGCGTATATCACCTATCCTTATAAAAAGGAAGGGGAAGAAAAGGCGTTTTCTTCCGCAATCTCGACGCCTCCTTGGGGCAGATCGAAAAATCCCGCTCTGGTGTTCAACCGTTACGGCAAGGGTAAAGCTTTGTATTCGTCCTATCCTTTGGAAATGATGAAAAAGCAAGACCAAAACAAAGTGCTGAAAAATCTGTTGGTCAGCTTGTTGCCCGAAGATACGACGTTTAAGATGGACGTCCCCGAGCATATCGAGGTCACCTTCTTAAAGCAGACGAAAACGGGAAATTATCTGTTGAACGTGTTAAACGATCAGATGGCAGAGGAAAACCTGCCCATCTACGATTTGAAAATTTCCGTCAAAACGGAAAAGCCCAAAAAGGTGATCGACGCGGAAACGGGAAGGGACGCTACCTACCAATACAAGGACGGGTATTTGACGGTAACCGTCGATAAAATCAAAAATTATAAAATGTATATAATTAAATTCAATTAACAGGAGGAAATTTTATGAAGAAACCTACAAAACTGATGGCTTTGGCTTTGGCTGCATTGACAATCGCTCCTAATTTTGTTGCTTGCGGCGGTGACCCCAGCGTTAATATCGATCCCGAAAAGACGCAGCTGTATATCGGTAACTATGACGGCGGTATGGGTCACGTTTGGTTGGATCATTTGGTAAAAGGCTTTGAAGAAAAATACGCGACGACGTCCTTTGAAAAGGACAAGACGGGCGTACAAATTATCGTCGAAAACAGTAAAGACCTCGGCGGCGCAACGTTGATTTCCACAATGTCGTCTAAAAAGAATGAGCTGTATTTTACCGAATCGGCTGTTTATTACGATTTCGTCAATTCGGGAATGTTGCTTGATATTACGGACGTGATGACGACGCCTCAGGCGGACGATGGCAATAAGACGATCGAATCCAAAATGAGCGACGTTCAACAGGCTTACTTCAAAACGGATGAAGGTAAATATTATGCTGTTCCCCACTATGCGGGTTATACGGGTATTATTTACGACATCGACCTGTTCAACGAAAAGGAGCTGTTTATCGCTAAGAACGGCGCGCCCAGCGAAAAGTTGCAGGACGGCGGTTCGTTTAAGATGTATAGATTCACCAACGCCGAAGGGGAAAAGAGCGCGGGTCCCGACGGGAAATACGGCACGACGGACGACGGCCTGCCCGCAACGTACGACGAATTTTTCAAGCTTTGCGATGAAATGGTGAAAAAGCAGGTTACTCCCTTCGTTTATACGGGTCAATATCCTACCTACACCAACTGGTTCTTGACCGCGTTGCAGGCGGACTATGAAGGTCCTGAAGAATTGAACGCAATTCTCAATTTGGACGGTTCGACGTCGAAGGACATCCTCAAAATTGAAAAGAGCGCAAGCGGACAATACACGGACGAACGTTCGGGTGATAAATTCAACATCGTTGAAGCGGGCGACGTACAGCTGACCAACAAAAACGGTTATATGATGTTCGCGCAAAAGGGTAAATTGGAAGCGTTGCGCTTTATGGAAAAGGTATTCTCCAGCCCCTCCTATTATTATAACTCTTGTATTGGTTCTACCTTCTCGCACCGTGCGGCACAATCGGCGTTCTTGCTGAACGGTATCGGTACCTCCGCAGAACAACCCATCGCCTTCTTGCTTGACGGTATTTGGTGGGAAGAAGAAGCGACGGCAGACTTTGAATACGCAGCGGCGAAATTCGGTAGCCAGTACAGCAAAGCGAATAGAAATATCGGTGTTATGCCTCTGCCCAAAGCTGACGAATCGAAGATCGGCGAAGGCGTTACCGTTATGGACCTTAATAAAACGACTATCTTTATTTCCTCCAAGATTGCGAAGAAAAAGGTAGAGCTTGCAAAATTGTTCCTTGCGTATTCCTGCACGGACGAAGCGTTGAAAGACTTTACGACGACGACCTACTGTCCGAAAGCGCTCAACTACGAGCTTGGCGACGCGTACGATCAGTTGAATAACTACGGTAAGAACGTTTGGAACGTTTACAAAGACGCAAACTATATGTTGCACTATTCGGGCAACACCATTTACAGAAACGCGTTGGCAGACGTAAACATTTACGCGAGCAACACGACGGAATATTCGCAGCATTTGATCAACTTCTTGTGTCCCGCTCTTGCTGGTAGCACGAAGATCAGCGCGGAAACGGCGTTTAAGAACATCGTCGAATATCAGCACCACGCCGAAGAAGGCTGGAAGATTAAGATGAAGAACTATCTTAAATAAGTTCTAATTTTAAGGCAATCACGCCGTAAGCTGTAAGGGAGCTCCCTTACAGCTTACGGAAGAAAAAAATAAAAGGAGGAATAGCGACAATGCAAAAAACGCCTATGAAAAGCCGAACGAAAGACGCGATCTTTTGCTCGTTGATTCTGTTGTATCCGTTGATTCATTTTTCGATATTCTATATTTACGTAAACCTTTCGTCATTTGCGATGGCGTTCCAGTATTATAAGGACGGCAAGTACATATTCGATTGGGGACAATCCAACTTTGAATTGATCAAATACTATTTCAAGGTGGACCCTATCATCATTACTTCGTTGAAAAATTCGGCAATCATGTATCTGTGTGCGATGCTCATCGGCGAACCGCTTAGCATACTCTTTTCTTACGTAGTATATAAAAAGGTTGCAGGGACGAAATTTTTTAAGATTGTTTTGTTTATGCCTACCATTATCTCGGCGTTGGTAATGTCCTTGATCTATAAATACTTTATGGACAGTGCGATTCCCGAAATTTGGTACAATATAACGGAAAAACCTATACAGGGCTTGTTTACCAACTATAAAACGGTGTTTGAGGTGGTATTATTTTATAACCTCTTCCTCGGTTTTGGCCCGAAGGTGTTGATCTATTCCAGCACCATGAGCGGCATTAACGAATCGGTGGTGGAATCGGCGCAGCTGGACGGGATCACTTTCTTTAAAGAACTGTGGTTTATCACGATTCCTATGATTTTCCCGACGATTACGACGTATCTCGTGGCAAGCGTGGCGACCTTTTTCACCAACCAAATGGGCTTGTTTAACTTCTTCGGGCATGATGCTAGAACGGAAGTTTACACGCTTGGTTTCTATATGTATATCAAGACGCAGGTTGCCAGCGTAAACGGTACCTATGCCGAATTCACCTATTTGTCGGCGTTGGGGCTGTTGATGAGCGCAATTGCCATCCCTGCCACTATCGGCTTGAAAAAGGCGCTTGAAAAATACGGACCGCGGACGGATTAAAGGAGGGATAAATTATGGCAAAGAAAAAGACAAATATCAGTCCTTTAAAAATTTTCGTGCTGGCATTTTTGCTGGTTTATACCGTCGTCTTATTCGTTTTATGGGGATGGGGGATTATCAACTCGTTGAAAGATTATTACGATTTCCGCCTGAACGCGTCGGGCTTCCCCGAAGAATGGAAATGGGACAACTATTCGTACGTTTTATCGAAGTTCAAGCTGGACGCATCCACGCCTGATGGCGGACAGCGTGTTGTCGGCATGTTGGAGATGTATCTGTACGCGGTATTGTACGCGGGCGGATGTGCCTTTACGGCAACCTTCGTACCTTGCGTTGTTTCCTATATCGTTGCAAGATACAATTTTAGACCGCTGAACATTATTTATTATATTGTGGTCGTCTGTATGGTCATTCCCCTCGTCGGGACGTTGCCCTCTCAGCTGCGTGTGGCGTCTTCGCTGGGGCTTAGCGGGCATATCTGGGGTATGTGGATCATGACGGGACATTTCCTTGGGATGTATTTCCTCGTGTTTTACGCCACCTTCAAAACGTTGCCGATGTCCTATACGGAGGCGGCAAAGATCGACGGCGCAAGCAATTTAAATATTATGTTCCGCGTAATCATTCCTCTTGCAAGAAATATGTTCTTCACCATTTTCCTTCTGCAATTCGTTACCTATTGGAACGAATATCAGACGGCGCTGCTCTTTATTCCCGAATATCCTACCATTTCGCTCGGTCTTTATTATATGGCGAAATCCGCCGACGACAGACTGTCGCAGATTCCCGCCAGATTGACGGGATGTGTACTGGTTATGATCCCCGTATTGATCGTATTCCTCATTTTCCGCGAACGGTTGATGGGCAACCTCAGTATGGGCGGTTTGAAAGAGTAAGTTAAAAAAGTCGGAATAAATTAAAAAACAAAAAGGAGAAAATTATGACCCATTCAAAATTCGGAAGAAACAAAATTTTGTTAACGGTTTTGAGCTTTGCATTGATGCTTGTTGCGGCGTTGGGTATCGTATTTGTCAGCGGCAACGCCGCGGAAGACGATGCGTCTGCGCCTTCGATCGTTATTGATTACGAGCAATATTCTGCCGACAACGTTCCCAACGGATACGTCGGCTGCGCATACAAGCTGTTTGATGCAGAAGCGTTTGACGAAAGCGACAACAACCCCGTTTTAAAGGCATTGGTATATAAAAATTATTCGCTGCCAACGGCTTGTTACATGGTGAATGTAGAAAACGGCGCGTTTGTGCCTGAATCGACGGGGTATTATTTTATTGAATATAAGGCGACCAACAGCTTTGGTAAGAGTACGACGGTGGTCGTTCCCGTAACGGTTGTAAACGACGGCGGGGAAATTTCCGTTGAGGCTGAGGCGATCGAAGGGGCGAAACAGGGCGAAAAGTTTACCGTTCCTGCTGCTGTCGTGACGGGTGACGATACGTTTGGCAAAGTGACCGTCGCCGCTGAGCTTTATTACGGCGCTACGAAGATAGACGATTTTGACGGAGAAAGCTACATTCCGGAAGCAAGCGGCGCATATACGGTAAAATATACCGCAACGGATCGCGCAGGCAGAACGAAGGTTTTTGAAAAGGAATTTAACGTGGCTCGCAACAACGAATTGGTGGTGTATGACGACGTTGAGCCCCTTCTTCCCAAATATTTGGTAAGCGGCGTTTCTTACCGTCTTCCCGTTTTGAACGTTTATGAATTTACGGAAACTGAACGCAAGGCAAATCCTTGCACGATTACCGTAAACGGCAAGGCGTTAGAGGGAAATACGTACGTTGCGGAGGTTGCGGAAAACCAAGCGGATATCACCGTTAAATATTCCTATAAAACCTACGAGGTAGAATACACGGTAAAAGGAATCCTGATCAATACGGGAACAGAACTTCTTACCGAAAACCTTTTCGTTTATGAAAACATTTCCGCAGAGTTTAACACCGATGACGAATTGTGCCTCACTTCTACGGGGAATGCTAAGGCAAGCTTGGTAAATCCCATTGCTGTGGAAGGGTTTGCGGCAAACTTCTCTACGGACGTTGCCGACCAAACGGTTACCTTCCGTATTACCGACTCTGTAAACGAATCGCAAAGTGTAAAATTCGCGTTCAAATCACAAAAGATTTCCATCAATGGAGGCTCTGAAAGAGCGATCAACGCCCTTTTCGACGGGCAAGAGATTGGGTTCACGGTAAAGGACGGCAACATTTCCATTGGTGCAACCACGTACCTGATCAACTCTTATGAAAATGGGGAACAGTTTAAGGGCTTCGAGTCTTCTATCGTGTATATGACGGTGGAGATTGAAAAAGCAGGGGTTGTCAAGCTGTACAGCGTAAACGGAACGTATATTTCGTGGGGCTATGATTACGGCGCGCCCAAAATTGTTTTCTCGGAAGCGTTCAATTACAGCTATCGCAAGGGTGAAACTTTCACCATTCCTTCCGTAATTGCCTCCGACCTTTTGGACGGGATCGTCGATTGTGAAGTGACCTTCACCTACAACGGCGGAACGATGACGACGACGGACGGCGTTGCGATCGACGGGGTCAGCGGCGAAAACGCATACGAAGTGCAGTTGACCGAATACGGCTCGTACCTTCTTAATTTCTTTGCAAAGGACAGCGGCGGAAAGAAAACGAATATCAATCTTTATATCGTCGTAATCGACGACGTAAAACCCGAAATCGAATTGGGCGGCGAGATGCCCGAAACGGCAAAGGTTGGCAAAACGGTAACGTTGCCGTATGCCAGCGCAACGGATAATATGGGCGGGGAAATAATTGCATACGCACTTGCAATCAATCCCAACGGAGGGTATTTCTTCCTTCCCGACGGAACGTTTACACCCGATAAGGCAGGGGATTGGACCATTCGTTTCTATGCGTACGACGCAACGGGCAACCTTGCTTACATTGAATACACCGTAACGGTAACCGAATAAAAGGAGGGAATCGCGATGAAAAAATTATTTTCCTTATGTTTAGCATCGTTGCTTGCGTTTTCCACGTTGGCGGCATGCGGAGAGGATAAAACGAAGGGCAAAGCCCCCAAGACGGATGAAAATCACTTCGTAACCGTGGAAAATACGTCCGAAATGTTAGTTGTGGGCGGCGAATCCGATTATCAAATTGTAATCCCCGACGAAGCGGACGATTATGATAAAAACGCGGCGACAGAAATTGCAAAATACGTCGAAAAGGCGTCTGGTGCAAAGCTGATTACCGTCAAAGAAAAAGACGTCGAATATGACAGCGAAGGCAAATTTATCATGATCGGCGACACGGAAGCGGCGGCGGATCTGAAAGTGACCTATACCGTGGACGAGTTGACGACCCAAGGCTTTAAGATCGTGACCGAAAATAATTCCGTATTTTTGTTGGCGGGCGGCGGTTACGGTAAGGTATTTGCCGCTTACGAATGGTTAGAGCATACGATCGGCTGGGATTGTATAGCGGCTGACGAGATCGTTTACACCGTTTCTGCGGACGTTCCCTTTAAAAAGATTACGGCAAAAGAAGTTCCCGATATCGAATACAGAGTTTCGGGCAACCGCCAAACGTACGATTCTTCGGCAACGGCGCAGCTGTTCCGTTTGATCGGCGCGTATGCGGATGGGTTCATGACTGTAAACGGCAGATTGTATCACAACGCCTTCTCCTATCTTCCCCCTGCAACGTATAACAACAAGAGCAAGAAAAACAGCTATCATCCGCTTTGGTATTCGACGGAAAACGTAAAAGACGGCGAACAAATCCAGCTTTGTTATACGGCGCACGGCGACACGGAGGAATACGAGTTGATGATCGAAACGGCGTTGGAGGTTTTGAAAGATACCGTTAAAAAATTCCCTACGATCAACAACGTTCAATTCTCTATGGAGGACAACATCAACTGGTGTACTTGTGAAACTTGTACCGCCTCCAGAGAGTATTACGGTACGGGCGCAGCGGTTGTTATCCAGTTCTGTAACGATCTTCATACGCGTCTGCACGATTGGTTTGAAGAAGAGGGGATTGAAAGAAAGGTAAATCTGGTATTTTTCGCATACCACGCAACGACGGACGCGCCTGTAAAGACGAATAAGGACGGTTCGTACAGCTTGATTGACGGGCTGAAATGCAACGAAGGCGTTTACGTTTTCTATGCACCCGTTTATGCAAACTATACGCAATCGTTTGAAAGCGAGGACAACGTCAACTACTTGAAGACGTTGGAAAAATGGTCGATGGTCAGCGACGAAATTTATTTGTGGCTGTACAGTACCAACTTCCAAAACTACCTGATTCCTTACGGCAGCTTTGACGCGATGCAGGAAAATGTCCGCCTTGCAAAAGAAGTCAACGTAAAATATTTCTTTGACGAGGGTCAGCATTACGCTTCGACGCCCCGTCCTACGGGCTTCACTTACCTTAAAGAATATCTTGAAGCGAAGTGGCTGTGGGATTATACGCAGGACCAAAAGGAGCTGACGGATAAATTCTTTAAATATTATTTCAGAACGGCGGAAGAGCCGATGCGGAAATATTATGAAGAATTGAGAATTAACTTTGTCAATATGTACCAAAACCTTGGCGCACCGAAGGGAATCTTCCACAACGTGTTGGATAAGGCGTACTGGAAGGAAGGCACCCTTCGTCAATGGTTGGGCTATATTGATGACGCGTACGCCGCGATTGAGCATTTTAGAACGGAAGATCCTGCCCTGTACACGAAATTGAATGAACGTATCAAGATTGAAAGCATCGGCGTAAGATATCTGTTCCTTGCTCTGTACGGCGACACCAACAACACGAACGATTTTTCGATGATGCAAGAGTTCAAGAAAGATCTGGACGGTTGGGGCTGGGGCGAAGCCGGTCAAGGCTCCGCTATTAGCGGTTTGTGGGTTCAATGGGGTCTGGCATAGCCCTTTGAAATAAAAAAATAAATGTTAAGGAGTAATTATGAGAAAGAAAATTATAGCGCTTTTGAGTGTTTGTTGTATGGCATGCTGTGCGTTGGCCGTAGCTTGTAAAGATCCCGTTCCGACCGTATCTCTCGATCAGACGGCGGCTACCTTGTGGGAAAGCGAAAAAGTGACCCTGCAAGCAACGACGAAAAACTTTAAAGGCGAAATTACTTGGGAAAGCGCAGACAAAAAGATCGCTACCGTAAAGGTTGACAAAAACGATAATACCAAAGCGGTTGTTACGGCTGTCAGCGCAGGTACGACGGTGATCACGGCAATCATCAACGAAAAGACGAAGGCAGAATTCACGGTAGAATGTAAAGCTCCCAACGAAATCGCAGACGTCCTTATCGTTGACGAATCGGCTCCCGACGCGGACGACAATTTCGTTATCTCCATTCCCGAAAGCATTTCGGCGGAAAACATTACCGACATTAAATACGCGGGCGACGCGCTTACGATCGTAAGCAAGGATGCGACGGCAAACACGGTTACCGTTTCCGACGGCGGATTTGAATATGGCGAAGGCGAAGTGTTCGTTAAGACGGGGGACAACGCGTATGCGACAAACCTCCTTTTCGCAACGATGGTAATCGACGACAAAGCGGAATTTGTGGAGTTCTTGGAAAACTATTTGCTGTGGTCGGAAAGCGATTACATCATCCTCAACGACAATATTGACATGGGCGGTATGAACATTACCCAATATACCGGTTATGCGGCCTCGGCAACGGACGGCTGGAAAGCGACCTTGGACGGCAGAGGGTATGCGATCTCTAACGTTCAATACACGCACGGGTTCTTCGTTGTATGCAACGGTACCGTTCAAAACCTTGCCCTTGTCAACCCCATTAAGTTGACGAACGGCGGCGGCTTGCTTGCAAACGAATTGAGAGGTACCATTCAAAACGTATTCGTATATGGTGAACTGACGGCTCTTGGTCAAAGCGGTATCGCTCATACCGACTATGCAGGTACGATCGAAAACTGTTTTGCAATCGTTGAAAATGCAGACGGCGCAACGGGCGGTTATGCGTTGGTAAACGAAAGATCCAACGGTACGTATTCCAACAACTGGGCGATCTCCGCAACCAGAACGGAAGGTATGTACATCGGTATCAAGGACGCGAGTGGCGCGCTCACCCCGATCGAAGACGATAAAGACCATCTTTACGCGTCTATCGACGCATTCAAGGCGGACGCAAATAAGGACATCAGCGCGTTTGAAGAAGGTTTCTGGACGTTAAACAACGGCGTTCCCTTTATGAAGAACGCAGGCGGCGCATTGAAATTCACGGTTGCGACGGATACGTTGTTTGACGGCGCTCTGTTCGGTGCAAACTTTAAAAATGCGGCGATCACCTTCAAGACGGAGGTTGCTGGCGTATCTTATGCAGACGGTAAAATTTCCGTTGCAAACACTGTAGCGGATGGCACGAAGGTAACGTTGGTGGCGGCTACCCCCGACAATCTCTTCAAGATCGAAAAAGAATTTACCATCGGCAACGGTTCGTTTGTTGATAAAAAGAACGTTAAATCGGATATCGAATTGACGAAAGAAAACACCACGGTTACCATTGCGGATATCGACTCTACCCTTACGGCAGACGCAATCACGGCGGTTGCAGTTGGCGGTATCTTCGTTGATTATACCATCGAAAACGGCAAGATCGTGATCGACAACGCTACGCTTGCGTCGGCAGAACGCGGCGACGTCAGCCTTTTGGTGTTCACGGCAAATACGATCTATGAAACGTCTGCAACGGTTATCGACCTGTTGATCAACGACGTGGAAGGTTTGAAAGAATACGGCACTAACTTCGCAAAATACTGTGGCGCAGGTAAGCTGGTCGTTCTTAATGCAGATATCGACGCGACGGGTCTTACCGAGTTTGCGGGCGATAACTTCAACACCCTTACCTATCACACCTTCGACGGCAGAGGTCACACCATTTCCAACTTGGCTACCAACTGGGGCTTTATGGGTATCGAACAGCAAGGTACGTTGAAGAATATCAGATTCTACAAAGGTACGTTTGCAAGCGACGCGAACGGCACGCCTTACGCTTGGAGAGGTTTCCTTACCAGATATATGGGTGCAACGGCAGTGATCGAAAACGTATTCGTTGACGAAATCATCTTCAACGGCTCGGCGCAGGGCGTTATCCTTGGTCTTGGTAAGAGCGCAGGCGCTTTGGGCGGTACCGTCCGCAACGTAGTTATCAAGGCTGAAACGGTTGCCGGTTCTTCCGCTTTGATGCTTGCTTGCGACGTTTACAGCTTTGGCGGCACGCTTGAAAACTGCTACGGTATCACCACGAATATCACGAAGTGGGCTACTTGGAATCCTTCCGCTCCCGCAACGGCAACCACCAACACGAAGATCGTTGCTTCCGCGGCTGACTTGCTTGCGGATACGGCAGAAGGCAATGCGCTTTCCACGCTGAACGGTCAAGGTCCTTGGAAGGTTGAAAATGGCAAGTTGTACTTCGGTACGGTAGAAGTAAAATAATCTTAATATTCTGAACAAAGGCTATGCTGCGGCAAGCTTTGTCGCAGCGCAGTCCCTTCAAAAAATTATCTGATGGTCGGATGCTCTTTCCCTCGAAAGAGAGGTATGCCAAAGAGCGTCCCGTCCAACAGAGAAATAGTCATCTTAACGGTAAACAGTTATCAAGATACAGAAAGTATTTTTCTGTGGACGGGAAATCCATTTAAAACAAGCTATGGAGGAAAAAAATGAACAAATTAAAATTATTGCTCACGGGTGCTCTTTGCGCGTCCTTTGCCATGACGGGCGTGGCGTGCGGCGACACCAAAGACGACGTATCAAATGCGTTGCAGTTAAGTAAAACAGCCGTCTTTTTAGACGAGGTCGGTGCGACCCACACGGTGAAAGCAAGAACGGAGAAGGAAGGGGATAAGATCAGTTGGACCTCCTCCAATCAACAGGTGGCAACCGTGCAGGACGGCGTTATTACCGCAAAAGGTAACGGGATCACCACAATCAAAGTAAAGGCAAACGGGAAAACCGCGACATGTAACGTAATCGTCGGTAAGATTGATTTTGACCTGACCGCGCAAACGGTTGCGCTGACCGCGGGGCAAACGCAGTCTATCGAGGCAGATTTGACCCTTTCGGGGGAAGAGATTGCCGACGTTGCGGAAAGCTATTCCAGTAAAAATGTTGCCGTAGCGACCGTTTCTAACGAAGGCTTGGTTAACGCTGTTGCAAGCGGCGAAACAACTCTTTCTGTCAGCGCGGTTTATTTCGGGAAAACGTTTACGAAAGAATTGAATTTGAAAGTAAGTTCCGTGCCAGAGGTTTCTATCTATGAAGAAGCCGTTATTACGGCGGTCGGACAAAAATATAAAATTAACGCCTCCCTCCTTGTTGACGGGGAAGAGGCTGAAGATTACACTTTGCAGTACGAAAGCGCAGACGCTACCGTTGCGACGGTATCGGCAGACGGCGTCGTTTCGGGCGTGAAGAAAGGCGAAACGCAGGTGAAGGTGAAGGCGAGTTGCGGCGGACAGACGTACGAAAAATCGGTTGCCGTCACCGTAAACAACAATGTCGATATCGACGTAGCCATGAACGCAACCAACGTGACGATGGTCCCCAGCGACCGTTTGATTGCAGGGAAGATCAATCAGTTCGATTTGCAACTGACCGTTTCCAAAAACGGCGAAGCGGTAACGGGCAAATCCGTCACGTGGACGATTGAAGACGAAAGTATTGCAACGTTAAGCGGAAACGGTTACGGCGCGACCGTCAAGGCGAAGGGGGTTGGCGAAACCACCGTTATCGCAACCATCGAACATAACGGCGAAACCTTGCAGGTAAAGGTAAACGTAATTTGCGAAACGCCCGTATTTGACGCGGCTGATTTCACGATCGACGCGTCCAAACAGTCGGGTACGGATATCGTGATCGTTGCGCCTACGGATATCGACGTAGAGGAAATAGACGAAATTCTCTTCGGCGGCAAAGCGCTTACCGTACTTTCCAAAAACGCGGAGGAAAACAGCATGACGGTGAAAAACGCAGGGTTTGCAATGGGCGCGGAAAAGATCTCCGTAAAATCGGGCATCACCGTTTACAATTCGCAGATCGTATATGCAACGAAGGTGATTCGTACGCAGGAAGACTTTGTCAACTTTGCAACCAATTATAAGAGCAACAAAGCCGGAGAATATTACGTTTTGGCGGCGGATATCGACATGGGTGGAAAAAATATCTCCAAGCTGCAGGGTTACGACGGCGGTCAACCGGGCGAAACCTGCTGGACGGGGGATAAGGTCGATTGGAAGGGCGAATCGGTCGTGGCATGGAACGCGCGTTTTGACGGCCGTGGCTATGCGATCAAAAATGCGAAATTTATCGGCGGGATCTTTTCCAATTTGGGCAGTGCGGCAATTGTAGAAAATTTGGCGATTATCGACTGCACGCATATTGGTTCAAAGGGCGGCTATATCTGTAACGACTCGGGCGGGATCGTGCGCAACTGCTACATAAAGGGGACGCTTAACGGAATGGAGCAAGGCGCATTCATGATGACGTTATGGCCTCAAGGCAACCTGAACAACTGCGTTGCTGTGGTAAGCGAACGCGAAGGGTCTGCACACGGTACAAACGCGGCGATCGGCGGTAGCGGCCAAGGGGTCAGCAGCAATCTGTACGTCGTCACGACAGACAGAAACGAACTGGGCGGCAAGGACGGCAACGGTCAAATTTTTGCAAGCGTTTCCGATCTGAATAACGCGGGTGTTGGAAAGACGTTGACGGGCGAATATTGGAAAGTAGTAAACGGTCAGCTGTATTTCGGCAACCACCTTGTAGGTTAATAAACGAATAAGCTTTAAGCCTTTTATATGGGCGTGTTTCGTCTGTGTAAAAGGCTTAAAAAAACCAAAAATTAAAAAAAAGGAAGAAAAAAACATGAACAGAGCAAAAAAATGGGCGGCTTTTGCATTGGGGGCGTTGTTATTATCCTCTTTTGCCGTCACGTCTTGCGGCGGGGAAACGGACAACTCGTCCTCGTCTTCTAAAACGCCGAAAGAAGTGTATCTTGTAGAGGACGGAGACACCAATTACGAAATCGTATTGCCGAAAAAGGCGACCGATCGTGAAAAGAAGGCGGCAGCCGAGTTGAATTTGTTTTTGGAAAAAGCGACGGGCGTTAAGCTGAGTATTGTAACGGACGACGAGGTTGGCGAGCTGGATACCGATTACGAATATATCTATATCGGCGACACCGAGCAGACGACGAAAAAGGTGGTCGGCGATTTTTCGGAAGAGGCGTTGACCTCGCAAGGGTATATCATCAAACAAATCGACAATGCGATTTTCCTTGTCGGCGGCAGCGATTTTGGAACTCTGTTTTCGGTGTATGAATTTTTAGGCCGTACAATTGATTGGGACTGTATCGCCGTAGATGAAATTATTTATACGGAAACGGACACGGTAAAGATTGAAAACATCGACGTCGTGGACGTTCCCGATATCGAATACCGAGTGGTGGGCAACTATCAGGCGTATAACGACGACGAGCTGGCAAACAGATTCCGTTTTATTCGTGCGCACAGTCACGGGTTTATGGCGGTAGAAGGTAGAATATATCACAACGCGTTTTCCTATCTTCCGCCCGCAAAGTATAACAATGCAAACAACTCCGCAAATTATCACCCGAAATGGTACATGACGGAAAACGTAACGGCGATTGAACAGTTACAGCTTTGCTATACGGCGCACGGTGACGCCGCAGAATACGAAGCGATGCAAGAAACGGCGTTGGAGGTCTTGAAAAAGACGATAGAAGCCAACCCCGAGATGACTAGCGTTCAGTTTACGATGGAGGACAACTTAAATTGGTGCAGCTGCTCAACGTGCGCGGCTTCCAAGGCGAAATACGGGACGGGTTCGGCTGTGGTCATAGAGTTCTTAAACGATCTTCACGACAAATTGGACGATTGGCTGCAAGCGGAAGGAATTACAAGAAAGATCAACCTTGTTTTCTTTGCTTATCATGCGACGTTGGACGCACCCGTAAAGACGGGTATGGGCGGTACTTACACCCTCATTGACGGCTTAAAATGCAAGGACGGCGTATACGTTTTTTATGCGCCCATGTATGCAAATTTCTATACTTCGTTGGACGATAAAACCAACAATTTCGGCTCTTTTCAGGACATGAGCAATGCAAAGTATTTAACGGACGTCAAGAAATGGAGCGCGGTGTCCGATCGGCTGTATTTTTGGTATTACAGCACCAATTATAAGGATTATTTTATCCCTTATTGCAATTTTGGAGGGATGCAGGACAACTTCCGCGTTGCCAAAGAAAACAACGTGCAATATTTATTCAACGAGGGCCAGCATTACGATTCCACGCAAAACCCCACGGGTTTTACCTATTTAAAGGATTATTTAGAATCCAAGCTGATGTGGGACGTAGAGGGGGATGCGGCGGCGTTGACGGATAAATTTTTCGCACATTATTTTGCCGAATCGGCAGAGCCGATGCGTAAATACTACGATGAATTGAACGCACACGCCGAAAGCGCGTTAAAATATCGGACGAAAGAAGGTAAATATGACCTTAGCTGTTTTGAAAATATTTGTGAGACGAAGTATTGGCCGAAGGACAAATTGAAGGCATGGCTTGGGTATATCGACGAGGCGTACGCGGCAATCGAGATTTTGAAGGACGAGGATAAGGATAGATACGAAACGCTTAAAAACCGTATCAAAAAGGAAAGCATGGCGGTTCGGTTTTTGTATATACATCTATATTCTGGATCCGATCTTGCCGTCCCTGTCGCAACGGAAATGAAAAAAGCCTTTAAAAAGGACGCCATCGCGTTAAGATTTTCCGAATACGGTCAAGGCGCGGTCATTTCTAAGCTTTGGACGCAGTGGGGCATATAAGTGAAAGACTAGGATAAAATTCGTTCAGGAGGTAAAAAAATATGAACGAAATTAAAATAGTAGTAACTCAAAACAGCAAACAAAACATAATCGCCGCGGAAGAATTTAAAAAATATTACGCGTTGGTTACGGGTAAGGAAATTGAAATCACCAATCGCGACGGAGATTATGATATCGTCGCAATCGGCAACGAAACAAACAACGATTACATTCAAAAACTGTATTTTGATAAAAAAATTCCCCGTTTCCCCTTGCGTTACGGTGAGGAAAACTTCCTGATCAGAACACAGAAAATAGACGGAAAAAACGTACTGTTTTTGACGGGCGGTCGCCCTCGCGCAACCCTGTATGCAACCTATCATTACTTTGAACGGTTTTTGGGTGTGCGGTATTTCTGGGACGGCGAGCGTATCCCCAAACGTGCGGAGATCCCGATGGAAGGGCTGGATATTTTTGAAGCCCCTCGCTTCAAGTACAGAGGTCAACGCTATTTTTCGCACCGTTCTTTGCACCGTTTTCAAGCGGAGCATTGGTCGTTGGAGGATTGGAAAAAAGAAATCGACTGGCTGCTGAAAAAGAAGCTCAATTTCGCGGCATTGTTTATCGGCTTGGACGATCTTTTCCAGCGCGCTTTCCCCAACGAAGTCGGGTATGAGAGTGTGGAAAACGAAGATTTTGGCTCTGGTTATGAAAACAGAAAATCCTTCTGGCCCTTAAAATACCGTGGCGAGCTGCGCAAACAGTTGTTAGATTATTTGCACGATCGCGATTTGATTAGCTTTGAAAATTGCGGTACGCTCACCCATTGGAACACGAAAAGCCCGCAAGAGTTTTTGGATGCATATAAACCCAGCTTCTTTAAGCAAACGGCAAACAGTGGATATTCGGACGAGCGCGCGCTTGTTTGGGACATTCGCGAACAGCGGAATTTCGATTTGTATTTCCAACTGACGAAAACGCTGGTAAACGAATATAGCAAACCGGGGGATTTTTACACCATTGGTTTTGCGGAACGGCTTTTTTCGCACGACGCAGAAGAAAATATGCGTATGAAGCTGTTTTGCTATCATAAGCTGATCGAACGGTTACAGTTAGAATATCCCAACCATAAATTGATGCTTTGCGGGTGGGATTTGTGGTTCAAATTCAAAACGCACGAGGTCAAAGAGCTGGCTGACAGCTTAAACCCCGATCAAACGATTATTATGGACTACAATTCGGACTCTTATTGTAAGCATAATTTGACGACGTGGGGCATCATCAACAAATACCCGCACACCTTCGGGATTTTCCACGCGTACGAAATGAACAGCGATATTCGTGGCGATTACACCTTGACCCATAAACGTATGAAATCCGTTATAAAGGACAAACAATGCCAAGGTTTTGTGTTCTGGCCAGAGCTTTCGCACAGCGATACGTTCATGCTGGAATATTACCCGCAAAACGCGTGGGCGCCCCGTAAGCTGACGTTAAAGCAGCACGTTCAGAAATTCTGCGAGGATAGATACGTCGAGGGGAAAGAGAAGATGTACGATATTTGGACGCGGTTTTTCCCGATCGTGCAGCTGATGCATTGGAATATGGACCAAACCCGTCCTGCCATTATGACGATTGAATATTTCTTCAATATTAATTGGCGGTACAAGATTGAAACCATTGATTTCTACGACGAAAAATTGCCTCGCTTCCTGTCTTTGCGGAAAGACGTTATCGCATTGACCGAAGAAATTGCGCCCTTCCTGCAAACAAATGACGAATTGCTCCGTCGCGACTGCTTCGACATCTTAAAAACGCTGTACGGCAGATATATCCATTACACAATGGCGCTCTGTAAGCGTTATTACGCAAAAGCAGCCAAGAAAAACGATTTCTCCACCGTCTTTGAGATGTTGGAAGGTTGTAGGGCAATGATCGCGAAATTGGGCGAATTTTTGGGCTGTTGTGACGAATATACCTTACAGGATTCCCTGCAAAAATTGGCGGCGGTGCATCCGATCCCCGACGGCTTCGAAAGGGTGTTGAAGGACAACGCCTACAACGGCTATTGCCGCAGCTATATCTTCGAGTTGTTTAAAGATATGTACTTAAAAGAATTCGATATGTTTGTGGAAAACCTCAAAAAGTCCGTGGAAACGGGCAAAAAGGTGGCGGTCGATCTTGCCGTAGAAAAGGTGATTTTCGACGGATTTTTGGATAAACCGCTTGCGGAAATGCAACCGCAAACCAAAGACAGTGCAAAGGTCATTCGCGAATTTGCCGCGCTGATGCGCAATATGTTAATTTATTGACCTCGTTATTCGCTGAATTTCTTAAATTTCAGCAAAGAATTTTACTCCTTTAAAAAAGATGCCCGCCTCAAAAAAAGGCGGGTTTCTTTTATACTCAACGATAAATAAAATAGCCAAAACGATAACCGCCCCGAAACCTTACGGCTTCGAGGCGGCTACCTATATGATAAGGGGGGAAATGATGAGCTGTTTTATCTCGGCGGTGTTCCCAACCGATTTACAAGTATATTTTATCACGAAACATTTAAAATGTAAAGAAAATTTTTGAAAATTTTTTTAAATTTTTAAAAGCATATCTTTTAAGCAAAAAATGTTAATAATTCACAAAATAACACATTTATCACAAAAAATCGACAAAAAAAGCAGGAAAAATTCGACAAATTAACAAAATTTTCACAAAAATCAAAACGGTTGCTTTTGATGGCGAGTCAATAGGGCGGACGGGTCAATAAGGCTGGGCGATGGGAAAAATAAGCGGCTACATAATTTTACAAAGCATACAGCAAAGGCAAACGGACAAAAGATAGGACAGAACGGCGATGATTAGCGCCGTCGTCATTCTTTTGCGTTTCAGCCCAGCAAAATACACCGCGCCGATATAAAAAATAGTGTCAGCCGCCCCGTAGGATACGCAGGCGCAGCGAGCTATATAACTATCCACGCCGTAGGTGTCCAAAATTTGCGTTAAGACGGCGATCGAGCCGCCTCCCGAAAGGGGCTTGATTAAGATCAGCTCGGACAGTTCGCTGGGGACGCCAAATAGACGAAAGACGGGGGAGATCCATTCTTCAAACTTTGTCTGCAAGCCGCTCGCCTCAAACAGCTTGGTCAGCATAGTGACTGCGGCGACGTACGGAAAGACGGACAAAACCAACGGAATTGCCCCCTTTACTCCTTCCGCAAAGCTGTCGTAAACCTTCACTTTTCGCACGGCAGCAACGATAAAGGACAAAATAAAAATAGCAGGCACAAGCAGGGCAAAAGAGTAACTCATCTGATACCTGCCCCCGCCATTTTTGTATTTTTCAGTTTTTTCGTTCCGCCCGTTTCCCTTGCTTTTCTTGCTTTTTTCGGGTTAAAAATCAATGCGGTCAGCAATACGCCCAAAAGGGTAGAAAAGGCGGTCGTGAGCATAGTCGGCAATACGATATCGGCGGGCGCAACGCTTTTCATCGCCGTTCGTACCGCAATCATAGAGGTAGGGAACAGCTGTATAGAGGTGGCAGCCAGTACGAACAGCATTGCCGAGGCGTACTCTGCATTCGGTTGCTTATCCAAAAGCTTCGCCGCCTTGATCCCGTAAGGGGTGGCAACCCCTGCGAGGCCCAAGCAGTTTGCGGACAAATTCATAGACAGAGCCGTCAGCGTTTCATCGTCCTGCGTTTGAAACAATTTCCGTGCCAACGGCTTTAAAATTTTAGAAATCGCGCGGGTCACGCCGCTGTCCTCCCACACCTTCATCAGTCCCAGCCAAACGGCATACGTAGAGATTAACCCAACGCAGGTAACCGCGCTTTTGGACGCGCCGTCCAGCAAAACGGAAAGGAATGAAGCGGGTTCGATAACAGCAAGTACCGTCGCGCAAGCGATAAAAAGGAAACAAAAAATTGCGTTCATAAGATACTATATGCGCCTTCCGCCCGTTTATAACCTAAATATAACCCGAAAAACGTTTTACTTTTCAAAAGGAAAGGTGTATAATAGAGTGGAAAAAATATCTTTTCCATAGGAAAAGAAGGTAGGAGTAAGGGATATGGCAGAAAAGAAACCCTATTATATCACGACGGCGATTGCTTATACGTCGGGCAAGCCGCATATCGGCAACACGTACGAGGCGATTCTCGCCGATGCGATCGCACGGTTCAAGCGCAAGGAAGGCTACGACGTATTTTTCCAAACGGGCACGGACGAACACGGTCAAAAGATCGAGGAAAAAGCAAAGGCGGCGGGCGTTACGCCGCAAAAATTTGTAGATGACGTCGCGGCGGAGATCCGCGGGATTTGGGATCTTGTCAGCACTTCGTACGATAAATTTATGCGCACGACGGACCCCGAGCACGAAAAACAAATCGCGGCGATCTTTAAAAAATTCCACGACCAAGGGGATATTTATAAGGGCTTTTACGAGGGAATGTATTGCACCCCTTGCGAATCCTTCTGGACGGAAAGCCAGCTTGTCGATGGCAAATGCCCCGATTGCGGCAGAGAAGTAAAGCCCTCCAAGGAAGAGGCGTATTTCTTTAAAATGGGCAAATACGCCGACCGCCTAATCGAACATATCGAAACGCACCCTGAGTTTATTCAACCCGTTTCCAGAAAGAACGAGATGATGAACAACTTTTTGAAAAAGGGCTTGCAGGATCTTTGCGTTTCCCGCACTTCGTTTAAATGGGGGATTCCCGTCGATTTCGATTCCAAGCACGTCGTTTACGTGTGGCTGGACGCGCTGGCAAACTATATCACGGGTATCGGCTTTAAAGCGGACGGAAACCACGAAGAGAACTACAAAAAATACTGGCCTGCCGATCTGCACCTGATCGGTAAGGACATTTTGCGCTTCCACACCATTTACTGGCCCATCTTCTTGATGGCGCTTGGCGAACCTTTACCTAAACAAATCTTCGGCCACCCTTGGCTGTTGCAGGGCGACGGCAAAATGTCAAAATCCAAGGGCAACGTCATCTATGCGGACGACCTCGTCCGCCTGTACGGAGTGGACGCCGTGCGCTATTTTGTGTTGCACGAAATGCCTTTTGATAACGACGGTCAAATCACTTGGGAGTTGGTAACCGAACGCTTTAACACCGACCTTGCCAACGTGCTGGGCAACCTCGTGTCCCGTACGGTGGCGATGATTCAAAAATATTTCGACGGAACCGTTGTCAAATCGCAAACGGCAAACGAACAAGACCCCGACGGCGAATTTAAACAAACGGTTTCGGCGGCGGCTGAAAAGGTGACGGCGAAAGCGGACGCGTTGCGTATTGCGGACGCCATTTCCGAAATTTTCACTCTGTTCCGTCGCGCGAACAAATACATTGACGAAACGATGCCTTGGGCGCTTGCGAAGGACGAAACGAAAAAATCCCGCCTCAACGACGTGCTGTACAACCTTGCGGAGGCAATCCAAATCGGCGCGTCCCTTTTGGACAGCTTTATGCCCGAAACGTCGGCGAAAATTTTGTCCGCCTTCGGCGGCGAATCCCGTTCCTTCGACGGGTGCAAGACGTTCGGCGTAAGAGAGAGCGTAACGGTAACGGCGATCCCGCCCCTCTTTGGCCGCTTGGATTTCAAGACCTTGCAGCCCGAAATTGAAAAAATCCGCGAGGAACAACGCAAACAATACGAGGCGAGCGTAGCAGCTGAACAGCCCGCGCCCGCAAAGACGGAAAAGGAGAATAAACCCGTGCAAAACGAAGTAAAAACGGAAGAAACACAAAGCCTTCCCGAAATTTCCATTGACGACTTTTTCAAGGTACAGCTTCGCGTGGGCGAAATTATCGCGTGCGAAAAAGTGCCTAAATCCTCCAAGCTGTTGCACGAAACGGTCAAATTCGGCGACGAAGTGCGCTCGGTCGTTTCGGGGATTGCAAAGCATTATACGCCTGAGGAGCTGGTGGGCAAAAAAGTGGTGTTCGTCACCAACTTAAAACCCGTCAAGCTGTGCGGAATTTTATCCGAGGGGATGATTCTTGCCGCCGAGGACGAGGACGGGACAATGTCCTTGGTTTCGCCCGATAAGGTGAATTTAAAGAGCGGCGCAAACATTCATTAAGGACGGTTCAACGCGTACATGGGTGGCTTTATTGACGTACATTGTCATTTGACGGGCGACGATTATCAAACCGTCGGCGGCGTGGAAGAAACGGTCAAACGCGCGATAGACGAGGGCGTAACGACGCTGATATGTTCGGGGTTCGATATCCCTTCGTCCGAAGCGGCGGCGCGCCTTTCCGAGCGGTTTGACGAGGTGTATTTTTGCGCTGGGTATCACCCAAGCGAGCTCAAAAAATACGCCGAGGGGGATCTTGAACGGCTGAAAGAATTGTGTTCGCTGGAAAAATGCGTTGCCGTCGGCGAGGTGGGGTTAGATTATCACTTTGACGATAACCCGACGCGGGATACGCAAAAGGAATTTTTTATCCGTCAGCTGGCGCTGGCGGACGAGCTTGAATTGCCCGTCGTCGTGCATAGCCGCGACGCCGCGCAGGACACCTTACAGCTGTTGACGGACAATCAAACGCTTTTGAAAAAGGGCGGGCTGATGCATTGTTATTCCTATTCGGCGGAAATGGTGGCTTTATTCGAGCGGTTGGGGTTTTATTTTTCCTTCGGCGGGCCATGCACCTTTAAGAACGCGAAAAAAACGGTGGACAGCGTGTTGGCGGTCCCTTTGGAAAAATTGCTGACCGAAACGGACTGTCCCTACCTGACTCCCGTGCCGCATCGCGGCACCTTCCCCAACCAACCGAAAAACGTGACGTACGTGGCGGCAAGGCTTGCGGAGCTTCGCGGCGACGAGCCGCAGAGGTTAAAGGAACGGGTTTACGAAAACGCAAAAAATTTGTTTTTTAAATTAAAGAGATAACGTTATGGAACAAGAAAAGAAAGCTTTTGAAGAGAAAAAATTACAAGACGGACAACCCCAAAACGGCAACGGTCAAGGGGGCGGTCAGGGCGGTCGCCGCAGAAAAAAACACCGCAAACGCGGCGGTCAGGTCGGTAACGGTCAAAACGGTCAAGCCGTCCAACAGCAGTCCGCGCAAGCAAACGGGCAAACTCAACAAACCCCGCAAAACAACCAAAACGGTCAAAATAACCGTCAAAACGGCGGGAAGGGGCAGGCAAATAAGCAGCAAAACGCTCAAAAACAGCAACAAACCCAGCCGAAAAACGACCGCAAGCAACAGCAAAAACAACGGGATAAAAACCAAAACGGCGGGGGCAGGGATAAGACGAACTCCAAAAACGACGCGCAAAACAACCGCAAGGATACCTACGCGTACGTCTTGGACGACAACCTGTATATCAACCTCACCAACAAATGCTCCAACGCCTGCGATTTTTGTGTAAGAAACGAACGGGATAGCTATTTCGGGCATTATCTTTGGATTCGTCAAGGGGATCCCACGCCCGAAAAGGTGATCGCGCAGGTCAATGCGCTGGGTGATATTACCCGCTTTAAGGAAGCCGTTTTTTGCGGCTTTGGAGAGCCTACGTACAAGGTCGCGGAAATGGTCGCGCTGTGCGATTTCTTCCACGAAAAAGGCTTAAAAACCCGCTTAAACACCAACGGTCAGGGTAACCTTATCAACAAGCGAGATATCGTGCCCGATTTGGTGGGAAAAATTGATTTGGTCAACGTTTCCCTCAATGCTTCGTGCTATGAAAAATACCAACCCATTTGCCGCAGTCAGTTTGGCGAAAACGGGTTCAGTGGGATGATAGAATTTGCAAAATCCTGCAAACGCGCAGGGGTAAATTGCCGTTTCTCCATCGTCGATTGTATCGGCAAAGAGGAGGTAGAGGCGTGTAAACGTCTTGCCGAAAGCGTCCGCGTGCCTTTGCTGGTTAGAGAATATATCACCGAATCCTAAACAAGGAAAACGGCAAACGCCGTATTAAAAAAGGAAAAGAAAATATGCAAGATTTGCGTTCCGTGCTGGAAAAGCACGGATTTCATTTCAAAAAACAATTTGGACAGAATTTCATTTCTGATACAAACCTGCTCGCCTCTATCGTCGCCGCGTCGGGAATCGACGAAAATACGACGGTGGTCGAAATCGGTTGCGGAGCGGGAACGTTGACGCGCGCCCTTGCCGAGCGCGCCAAAAAGGTGTACGCGTTCGATATCGACGCGTCCTTACAGCCCGTTTTAGCGGAAACGCTTGCGGGGCTGGATAACGTGGAAGTCATTTTCCGCGATTTTTCCAAGGTCAATTTAAAAGAGTTTGAAGAAGAAATCGGCGAATACTCGGTGGTGGCAAACCTTCCTTATTATATCACCACTCCGCTGGTCACAAAATTTTTAGAGGAAAGCGAAAAGGTGCAGGGCTTGTCCGTAATGGTACAAGAGGAGGTAGCCCTCCGTTTTTGCGCGAAGGAAAACACCGCCGATTACGGCGCGATCACGGCGGCGATCGCCTTAAAGGGGGAAGCGAAGATCGTCAAAAAAGTTCCCAGAACTCTTTTTTATCCCCGCCCGAACGTCGATTCGGCAGTCGTCAAAATTCAATTTGATAGGGGCAGGGTTGCGGTGAACAGCGAAAAAGCGTACCGTCAAACGGTGAAATGCGCGTTTTTAAACCGCCGCAAAACGTTGGAAAACAACCTTGTCAATTTCTTCTCTCTTTCTCGTGACGAGGCAAAAGAAATCTTGCGCACAGCGCAAATAGACGAAAAAGCGCGAGGCGAAACGCTGTCGCCTACTCGTCTTGCACTCCTTTCCGACGTGCTTTTGGAAAAAGGAGCAATTAAAGGATAAGGGAAAGGATAGGTGGAGTATCGTGTTTGAATTTTTTATAAGGAAGTTCGTAAAAAATCACGAACAAACGGACGACCCAAAGGTTCGCGAACAGTATGGCAAGCTTGCCAGCGTAACGGGCATTTTGCTCAATTTATTTATGTGCGCGTTTAAAATCTTGGTGGGGGCGATTACGGGCGCGATTTCGGTGTTATCGGACGGGATTAACAACTTATCGGACGTCGGATCGTCAGCGATAACTTTGTTCGGGTTCAAATTATCCTCCAAAAAACCCGACAAAAAACACCCTTACGGCCATGGTAGAATAGAATATTTCGCAGGTCTTACGGTGTCGGCGATTATCGTCCTCGTCGCCTTTCAGCTTTGTAAAGATTCCGTCATTAAAATCATCAACAAAGAAACGTTGCAAGTGCGACTTTCGCCCTTTTTCATCACCAGCGTCAGCGTGTTAGCGGTGTGCGTACTTGTCAAATTTGTGATGGGTCTTTTCTACCGCTACGTCGGTAAAAAAATCTCGTCGGTGTCCTTGACGGCAACTTTCCGCGACTGCATTACCGATTGCATTTCCACCGCCGTCGTGCTTGCGTGTATGATTTCGGCGCTGTTTTTCAAAAATATCCCCGTGGACGGGATCGGCGGCGCAATCGTTTCGCTGTTTATCGGCTATACGGGCGTGCGCTCCGTGCTGGAAGTCGCCAGTTCTATGCTGGGTGAAGCCCCCGATAAAGAACTCGTCAACGAGCTTTGCGATTACGTCCTCAATTACAGCCCCAACGTCGTGGGCGTGCACGATATTATGTTCCACGACTACGGCTTGGGTCGTCGGTTTATCGTCTTGCACGTCGAAATTCCCGCCGAGGGGGACATTTTAGAGCTCCACGATATGATAGACAATATCGAGCGGGACGTTTCGGAAAAATTCCATTCGATTACCACCATTCATTTAGATCCCGTACTGACGAAAAGCGAACGGGTTGACCAGCTTAAATCCACCGTCTTAAAAGCGGTAAAAAGCATTGACCCCCGTTTTGAAATTCACGATTTTCGGATGAACGAGGGGGCGACGCACACCAACGCGATTTTCGATTTGGTGCTGACGCACGAAACCAAACTGACGGCGGACGAAATCGAGAGCAAGCTCAAAGACAATTTGAGGGAAGAAAAAAATCTTAACCTCGTTATCACCTTTGAACATTCCTTGGTATAACCAAACTTGCGACCTATTCAAAAATTTATCAAACAAACAAACGCACAAACAACCCGCTTGGCTGCGAACAATCGCCCAAGCGGTTTTAGTTTTATTCGGCAAGGAAAAAATTTTTTATAAAATCAAGAAAATCAAAGATCCAATCCCTGCGCCCAACAGTGCGCCGCAAATCAAATCGGACGGATAATGCAGCCCCGCCGCAAAGCGGATATATCCAAGCCCAAGCCCAAAAGCGTACAGTACGCACGCCGCCCAAGCGGCGTGCGGCAAAACCACCGTCGCAATCACGAACGCCGAGGCTAAATGCCGCGAAGGAAAGGATTTACCCGCACCGTCTTTTTTCATAAACAAAGGGGAAATGCCCGCGCTGTTCTCCTCGTAGGGGCGACTGCGCCGAAATAATTTCCTTACCAGCGTAACGCAAATATACGCGGTAAGGGGCAACGCGCAAGAAAAAATAACCGCTCGCCACGCTTTTACCGCCGCCAAAACAATCAACAGCGAAAAATACCCTGCGGCAATTAACAACGTAAACGCGTGGTTCAACAGCCATAACGCTTTTTTCGCCCAAGCGTGCCGCCGATAAAATTCCGCTTGATTTTCGTAAATTTTTCGATAGAGGGGATGTTTCATACCTGTATTATACCATATTTGCCTGCCCTATACAAGAAAACGGAGCGCATTTTTCATTTCTAAACCTTCTTTTTATAAAAAACAGCCCCGTGAAGGGGGATCCACGGGGCTTGCCGCACAACCTTTGGGAGGTGGGCTTTCAGAAAATGGGTTGCGGGCGAAAACGAAAATCAATCAAAAACTCCTGAAAGCCTGAACGTAAACGCACGTCAAAATTTTTCCGCGTGCGCCCTTGCCTTGGCGGGAAGGGCGCATACGAAAATTAAGGAGGTAGCACTGCGGCAACGCCGCGTGCAAATGAAAAAACCATAACAGTTAGCAAACTAATTTATTGTTACCTTGTAAGGACGGCTTACTCTTTTTTTAGTCCTTTTGCGCCGCCGCAACAATCTTATCCACCAGCATAGGCGGTACGTCTTCATAACCGAGGAATTCGGAAACGAATTTCCCGCTGCCGCGCGTCAGCGAACGCAATTCCATCGTATAGGTCTTAATTTCCGAAAGAGGCACTTCGGCAGAGATAATCGAGTTATTCCCTTCGGTATCCGTTCCCATGATACGGCCGCGGCGTTTATTAATATCGCCCATAACGTCCCCAAGATAATCGGCGGGGACGGCAATTTTCAGTTTGTAAACGGGTTCTAACAAAACGGGTTTCGCATTCTTCAAACCTTCCTTAAACGCGATAGACGCCGCCATCTTAAAGGAAAGCTCGTTCGAGTCTACGTCGTGATAACTTCCGTCGTACAATACGGCTTTCAGCCCCGTCACGGGATAGCCCGCCAAAGGTCCGTGTTCCATGCTCTCACGCAAGCCCTTTTCCACCGCAGGGAAATAGTTTTTGGGAACGGCGCCGCCGACCACTTCTTCTTCGAAAATAAAGTCTTCTTCGCAGGGCGAGAACCGAATCTTACAATGCCCGTACTGACCGTGTCCGCCCGACTGTTTCTTGTGCTTGCCTTCCGCTTCCGTCGTGCCGCGGATGGTTTCGCGATAGGCGATCTTAGGCTCGGACAGCTTCAAATCGACGCCGTAGCGCGATTTCACTTTCTTTGCCAGCAATTCCAGCTGCGCGTCGCCTTGCCCGCCGATAACCATTTCGCCCGTTTCCGCATTTTTTTCAATCGAGAAGGTATAATCTTCTTCCTTCAGCTTCGCAAGCCCCGCAAACACCTTGTCTTCTTCGCCCTTCTTTTCCGCCGTAACGGACATAAACAGAGTGGGCTTCGGGAAGTAGATAGGGGAGAATTTCACCTTCGCGTTAGGATCGCAAAGCGTGTCGCCCGTGTTGGTGTCGTTCAGCTTATTCACCGCACCGATATCGCCCGCTGCCAACTGATCGACGGCTTCCATCTTCTTGCCGCGCAAAACGTAAATTTGCCCGATTCTTTCTTCCGTTTCGGTGTTGGGATTCCAAACGGTCGCGCCGCTCTTCAATACCCCGCGGAAGCTCTTTAAATAGCTCAATTTTCCCGAATAGGGGTCAATCACCGTCTTAAATACCTGCGCGGCGAAGGGCGCGTCGTCCTCGGTATGCAACGAATATACTTTGCTCTTTTCGTTGAGGTCCTCAACCATCGTGTTCAAGCGTTCGCGCGCCTGAGGCATATAGGTAACGATTTCATTGAGCAGATTGATAACGCCGCGGTTTTGCAGGGCAGAACCTGCCATAACGGGAATGGTATTGACGGACGCGATACCGATACGGATGCCGCGGATGGTTTCTTCGCGGGTCAGCTCGCCCGTTTCGAAATATTTATCCAACAAAAATTCGTCGTTTTCCGCCGCCGTTTCCATCAGCTGTGCCTTCATATCTTCCACTTGTTCCTTCATATCTTCGGGGATAGGAATTTCCTGCGGGCCGCCTTCCTTAAACAGATACGCGCGTTCCTGCAACGCGTTGATACAGCCTTGCATTTTGCCGTTTTCCATAATAGGAATCTGAATAGGAGCCAGCTTGCCTGCGTATTTTGCCTGCAACGCTTGTACGGTGCCAAAATAATCGGCGTTGTCCTTATCCATACCGTTGATGAAGATAATCAACGGCTTGCCCAGCTTCAAGCAATAATCGACGATAGATTCCGCGCCGATAGGGATTACGCCGTTCGCGCCGATTACCAGCAACGCGCCGCCTGCGGCTCTCAGCCCTTCGCTGCGTTCCCCTTCAAAATCGTAATATCCGGGCAAATCCAACAAATTGACCTTTACGTCCTTCCACATCGTGTAAGAAACGGAGGTGTAGATGGACATTTTCTTGGCTTTTTCAAGCTCGTCAAAATCGCTTACCGTAGTGCCGTCAATAACCTTACCCATACGGTCGATAGAGCCGCCGTTAAACAGCATCGCTTCCACCAGCGTAGTTTTACCCTCGCCGCTGTGTCCGACAACGGCAATGTTACGAATGTTTTCGCCTTTGATACTCATAAAAGTTTCCCCCTTAGAACTAAAAAATGTACCTTATCAAGCCGCCGATTTTTCGACAAGTCCGATAATTGCAATCATTATATTATATTTTTTATCATTTTTCAAGGGGTTTTTGAAAAATTTTTTTAAAATTTGGAAAAATTTTTTTCATTTTTTCCCATTTCGGGGTTTTTTATACTTTTCAAGGAACTATGTTCCTTGCCGAATCCGACAAAAAACCTGCCTTTCGCCAAAAAAACGATTGCCTTTTTTTGCGTTTCCCATTATAATAGAAGAAAAGTAGGAAAAAGTGGAGGCGGCTTTCAAAAATGACCGAAAAGACGGTATATCTCGACCACGCGGCGACGACGCCGTTGGATAAAGAAGTATTGTGGGAGATGCATCCCTATTTTTGCGATTGCTTTGGCAACGCCGATTCCGTCCACGCCGCAGGGCGGCGGGGGATGCGCGTCGTGGATATGGCGCGGGATAACGTAGCGCAGCTTTTGGGTGCAAAGCCCAGCGAAATCTATTTCACGTCGGGCGGAACGGAAAGCGACAACTGGGCGATTCTCGGCGGCGCGTACGCAGGGCGCGAACAGGGCAAAAAACATGTCTTGCTTTCGGCTATAGAACATCACGCCGCGCTGTATGCGGGCGAACGTCTGCAAAAAGAGGGCTTTGAGGTAGAATATATCCCTGTCGATTGTTTGGGCAGGGTGCGCGTGGAAGAGGTGCAAAAGCTGTTGCGACCGGACACGGCGCTTGTCGGGGTGATGGCTGCAAACAACGAAACGGGCGTTTTGCAGCCCGTACAAGAAATCGCGCAAATCGTCAAGGCAAACGGCAGTCTGTTTTTCACGGATGCGGTACAGCTTGCCCCGTATGTCCCCATTGACGTAAAATCCTTCCCCGTGAATATGCTCTCGTTATCCTCTCATAAATTTTACGGACCCAAAGGCTGCGGCGTTTTGTATCTTCGCAGCGGCGTAAAGATCGAAAAGCTAATCGGCGGCGGAGACCAACAAAGGGGGCTTCGCGGCGGGACCTTAAACGTTCCCGCTATTGTCGGGTTTTCAGCGGCGTATTATAAAAATGCGCAGGGCATGTACGAAACGAACGAGCATATCGCCCGCTTACGTCAGGCGTTTTTAGAGGGGATTTCGGCGCTGGAAGGGGTGTATATCAACGGCGACGAAAAGGAGAGCTTGCCCGCTATTTTAAACCTTCGGGTTGAGGGGGTAGAAAACACGGCGCTTTTATATGCGATGGATTTAAAAGGAGTCCAGTTCGCCGCAGGCGCGGCGTGCGCCGCTTCTTCTGTAAAGCCCAGCCACGTTTTGAAGGCGATGGGGCTGACGGACGAGGAGGCAAAAAGCTCCGTTCGTATCAGCTTTGGCAAGCAAAACACCGAGGAGGAAATTGCTTACGCCGCCAAAACGTTTGTGCAAACGGTGCGAGATCTTCGCTTGAAATAGGAAAAATCGGGACAAAATTTTATCAAAAACCGCCCTCTAATCCTTTACGAAGTTCAAAAAATATGATATAATAAACGTACAATGAAAATTGGAGGTAGCAAATTATGGCACACATCATTACGAACGAATGCGTAGCATGCGGCGCGTGCGCAGACACCTGTCCCGTTGGGGCGATCTCTTTGGGCGCGGAAGGCATCTACGTTATCGACGATTCTTGCGTAGATTGCGGTGCTTGCGAGGACGGATGCCCCGTTGGTGCAATCAAAGCGGAATAATTTGAAAACTTAAACGAAAGAAAAACGACGGCGCAAATCCGTCGTTTTTTCTTTTTTAAATTTTATTCCACAGCCGCAGTTTACACAGCCGCGGCTTCACGTAGCCTCAACACCCACAGCCTTATTTTTCTTCCGTAACCGCCGCTTCTTCTAACGCTTCCGCTCCGTCCGTTGGGTTGTTTTCGACGGCGGGTAAAGTATTCAGGTCCATTTTCCCCAGCTGATTGCACCGCGCGCAAAGTCTTTCGGCAATCTCCTCACGGCTCGCGCCGTCCTTAAAAATTTCCGACAGCAAAAGGGGCTTATCGACGACGTACGTCCGTTCGTTTTTGCGGTAGTAGGCGACGTATAAGGGTACGTCCATTCCCTTTTTCAAGCACAGATTGGCAAGCGCGGTAAAGCCGAGGTGAAAGCCTTCCAATTCGTCCAAATACCCCTTTGTCGAATCCTCAGGGAAGATGATGACGTTCAAGCCCTTTTGTAACGCTTCTACGCTTTCGGAAAGAGTCTTTTTAAACCGTACGTCCTTGTATGTAGAGATCAAATTTAACCCCTTATAAAACAAGTTCGTCAACGGGGACGCCAGCAGGCAAAACAGCCGCGCAAGGTGCAAATTCCAATGCTTCTTTTCATGATAGTAAACGCGAGTTTGATATTTATATAACGCCACCAAACCCGAATTCATTTCATGCGCGCCCCAAAACCGCAGGGGGATTTTTCCGTACAGTTCCCAAGCCAACGGCGCGCTCGTTCCCACGTGGTTGGAAAGGACGATCCCGCCTTCCGTGATGGGTTCGCCCAAATAGACAAACCGCGACGGCTTGATTGCTACCTTCATCACTTTTCGCAGTCCGCGAAACCATTTTTTTCTCGTTTTTTTAATTTCTTTTTCAGTCACAGCTTTCCCTCCAAGACCTCGCTATCCCTTTTGTTAAGCGTAGAAACAATAATTGTTAAGATAAAAAACAACCCAAAAAAAGTAAAGTAATTAACTTTCAAAGGGCAGGATTATTATACAACCAAAATGACAATTTGTCAATACTTTTTATGACAAAACACACCGTCGTTTGGGTTGAGAAAGATGAAAATTATGTGAAAACGCCCCTTGCGGGGGCGAAAAAAAGGAACGCCCCGCCGAAGAAGCTCGGCGGCGGCGAAAAGATCTACGCGTTGTCGCTTTGTTTTAAAGCGGCGCGTTTTTCATTGATTCGGGCGATGGTTGCGCCGGTGGCGCCTGAAAACGCCGTCAGCTTCTTGATCAACCCGTTGACGAGTTTTTCAACCAGCCCCAGAAGGAGCACGTCAAAACCGTACAAAAACAACAAAGCAGCCATTTTCACAATTTTCAACACGTTACCTCCTTTTTTATCCGTTTCCCGTTTGGTGGATGGGTGGGGGACGGGGAAAAGGCGGGCGGGTTCCTTCGTCGTTGGGATATTATACCACGTCTTTTTCACTTGTCAAGAGAGTAGTGACACTTTTTTTATAAATTTTTTAAAAAATTTTTCAAGCGCCGTTGATCCGTCGCAAAAGCTCGCGCATACGGGGTTGACAGTTAAAAGAAAATATGTTATAATATACGGTGACGAAAAAAGGCGGGTAAGAAAGGGCAAATGATTATTCTTGGGATAGACCCCGGTATCGCAACGCTTGGGTACGGGGTAATTGAAAAGGACGTAAGCGGCAAATGCCGCGTGATCGACTACGGAGTCGTCACTACGCCCAAGGACGAAACGTTGCCCGTCCGTTTGGCGATGTTAGAAGAAGGAGTGTCCAAAATCTTGGACAAATTTCAACCCGACGAGGTGTCGATGGAAGAACTTTTTTTCTCCAAAAACATCACGACGGGGATCGCCGTGGCGCACGCAAGAGGGGTGGCGTTGCTTGCCTGCGTAAAGCGTTGCGGAAAGCTGTTCGAATATACGCCCATGCAGATCAAGCAGGCGTTGACGGGCTACGGCAGGGCGGACAAGCAGCAAATTCAGCAGGTAGTTGCCTCGCTTTTGGGGCTTTCGTCTATTCCCCGCCCCGACGACGCGGCGGACGCGCTTGCCATCGCGCTGTGTCACGCGTTTACCAGCCGTTTCGGCAATTTGTTTGCCGTCGGCAATACGACGCGCACGAAGGGCAAAAACGCGGTGACGGGCTCTACCTTCCAATCCCTTTTGGAAGAAGAAAGTAAGAAAAAACCCGCGTCAAATAAGGCAAAAAAGACGGCGCCGACTCCGTTAAAGGGTAATTCGGCGACTACTGCGCCCAAAAAGCCTACGCAAAGCGGCGGCTCTGCCGAAAAAATAGCGTTGGCATTTTTGAAGGGCGAACACAACGAACATTGAGGGGGTAGGAAAAGGAGAAAAATATGATCGCATATTTACGGGGACGGGTGCTTGCTACAACGGCAGAAACGGCAATTATCGAAACGGGCGGGATTGGCTACGAAGTCTATTGTTCGGGCGGGCTGTTCCGTCGTTTGGCTATCGGTGAGCTCACGGACGCTTACACTTATTTGCAGGTCAAGGAGGACGGGATCACCTTGTTCGGCTTTGAAAGCGTAAAGGAAAAGGAGCTTTTTTTAAAAGTAATTTCGGTGTCGGGCGTCGGTCCAAAGCTTGGCATATCCATCTTGACGGGTTTATCGGCGGACGAAGTGGCGGAGGCGGTACTGACGGCGGACGTGAAAAAGCTGAGCGCGGTAAAAGGGCTGGGCAAAAAGACGGCGGAAAAGATCGTTTTAGAATTGCACGGCAAAATTTCGGCGGCGGAAGTAATGAGCGCCAGCGGCGACGCGCCGAAGACGGTAAGCGGGGCAAAACCCGAAAAGCTGTCGGCGGCGGACGAGGACGCAGTTTCGGCGTTGATGGGCTTAGGCTTTACGAGGTCAGAGAGTGAAAAGGCGGTAAAGAAAGCGCACGACAGCGGCGCAGTGACGGTGGAAGAGGTGATTATGCGCGCCCTCCAAGGCGTCTAAAAAAACGACGTATATACGTCGCATAACTTTGTCGGGCTTGCGTTTTTTCTTGGTTGTGTACGCAAAAATTTTGTAAAAAAACTACCGCTTAAATAACCGATAGGCGCAGTTCATTAACATTTAGAGGAAACTTTATGTTTAACGAAGAATACGAAAACGACAATTTAATCGTCAGCACCAAGACGGAGTACGACGCGGAAGAAAACGTCCTCCGTCCCAAAACGATGGCAGAATACGTCGGCCAAGAGAAAGTGAAAGAAAACCTCAGCGTTTACGTCACCGCGGCAAAACAGCGCGGCGACGCGCTTGACCACGTCCTTTTGTACGGCCCTCCGGGGCTGGGGAAAACCACCTTGGCGCACATCATCGCCAGCGAAATGGGGGTGGCGATCAAGCTGACCAGCGGCCCCGCGATCGAACGTTCGGGCGATCTTGCCGCAATCCTCACCAACCTCAACGAAGGGGACGTGCTGTTCATTGACGAAATTCACCGACTTAACCGTTCGGTGGAAGAAATTTTATATTCCGCAATGGAAGATTACGCGTTGGACATAATCGTCGGCAAAGGCCCGTCCGCGCGGAACATTCGTTTTTCTTTGAAAAAATTTACCCTTATCGGAGCGACGACCCGCGCCGGCATGCTGGCTGCGCCCTTGCGCGACCGTTTCGGCATCATCAACCGTCTAGAAATTTATACGCCGACGGAGCTGCAACAGATCGTCACCCGCTCGGCAAACGCACTGGGGATTTCTATCGCGCCCGACGCGGCGGCGGAGATTGCCCGTCGCAGCCGTGGCACTCCCCGTATCGCCAACCGCTTGTTAAAACGAGTCCGCGATTTTTCCCTTGTCAAAGGCAACGACGAGGTGACGAGAGAGGACGCAAGATTTGCTCTTGCTCGGTTGGAAATTGACGAGCTGGGCTTAGACCAAACGGACAGAAACATTTTAACTGCGCTGATCGAAAAATTTGGCGGCGGCCCTGCGGGGCTGGAAACGCTTGCCGCGACGACGGGCGAGGACGCCAACACCATCGAGGACGTGTACGAGCCTTATCTTTTGCAGCTTGGTTTTATCGCGCGCACTCCGCGCGGCAGAATTTGCTTAAAGGACGGGTATGCCCACATGGGGATACAGCCCTCCTTAAAGGCAAGACGGCAAATGTCCGTCTTTGAGGACGAATAATCCCTTCAACCCGTACACGGGTACGGCATTTTGGAAAAATTATGGAAAAAGTACAGTATAAAAAAAGCGATTTTTATTACGATTTGCCCGAGGCGCAAATCGCCCAAACCCCCGCAAGCCCGCGCGATTCGTCCCGCTTGTTGGTGTATCGCCGCCAAACGAAAGAGATTGAACACAAGATCTTTCGCGACGTAGAAGGCTACCTTCAAAAAGGCGACGTGTTAGTTATAAACAATACAAAAGTAATTCCCGCGCGTATGTACGCGCTGACCCCGCACGGCGGAGTTGTGGAGGTGCTGTTGTTAAAGCGGCACGATCTCAACCGTTGGGAAGTGCTGATGCGCCCCGGTAAAAAGGGCAAAATCGGGGTGACGATGACGGTCAACGAAAAATTATCCTTCACCGTAGCGGATATCACCGACAGCGGCGAACGGATTGTCGATTTTCATTTTGACGGCGTGTTTGAGGATATCTTATCCGAAGTGGGTACAATGCCCCTGCCCCCTTACATCAAGGAAAAGCTTGCCGACCAAAGCCGTTATAACACCGTATATAGCAAGGTGGACGGATCGGCGGCGGCACCGACGGCGGGGCTGCATTTTACGCCCGAGTTGCTTACCCGTTTAAAGCAAAAAGGAGTGCAAATCGTTGAGGTGTTGTTGCACGTCGGGCTGGGGACTTTCCGCCCCGTCAGCGAAGAGATCATCACCGACCATAAAATGCATTCGGAATATTACGAAGTCAGCGAAAGCGCGGCAAACGCCATCAATTTGGCAAAAAAGGAAGGACGGCGAGTGATTGCCGTCGGCACGACGTCCGTGCGCACGCTGGAAAGCGCGGCAAACGACGACGGAACCGTTCGCGCGGAAAAGGGGAACACGGAAATTTTCTTATACCCCCCTTATCAAATGAAATGCGTGGACGGGTTAATTACCAACTTTCATTTACCCGAAAGCACCCTCATCATGCTGGTTGCGTGTATGACGGGCAGGGAAGAAATTTTATCCGTTTACGAAACGGCGGTGGGGGCTGGATATCGTTTCTTCTCCTTCGGCGATAGTATGCTCATCGTATAGGCGGCGCATTTCTTCGTTGTAGCTCCGTGCCCCTCAGTCACGTACGTCTATGTACGCTCCTATCGGGGTACTCGCTACGCCTTGAACTGCTTGCCTCTCCGATAAGCAGTCTTGTTATCCTCGCCGCGACCTACCTTCTTTCGCAAAAAAAAACAAAAAAACAACATATCCGTATAAGGGGAATAAAATGGAGAATAAAAAGACGCAACATAACCGTTCGGAAGAAGATTATTTAGAGAGTATCTTACTGCTGACGGAAGAAAAAAATTTTGTTCATCGGATCGAAATAGCAAAAAAAATGAACGTTTCCCAAGCCGCCGTCAACAAGGCGGTAAAGCTGTTGCAAGAAAAAGATTACCTCTACGAGGAAGGGAAACACCTCTATTTTACGGAGGCGGGCAAAGCGCAAGCAATCGCCGTATTTGAAAGGCATTGCACCTTGCGCGAATTTTTGCTGTCCTTGGGCGTTTCGCCCGCAACGGCGGAAGAGGACGCCTGCAATATGGAGCATTTGCTTTCTGAGGAGAGCTTTGCGGCGATGAAAAAACATCTGGGAAAATAACTTTTCGGTTTTCAACGAGGAGAAAATACTATGAAAAAAATTAAATTTTTAGCGGCGGACTCTTTAATAGAGTCCGCTGATATTTTGAAAAAATTGTAAAAATTTCTTAACCGCGGTTTATTTTTTCTTGACAAGGGCATAAAATGGTGATATAATACCTTTGCAAAATGAAAAATGGGTGAAAGTTTTTTTGGCGAAAACAAACGGACGCAAGCAGTTGCGCTTTTGTTTTCAAAATAAAATTAACCTTGGTTAAGAAAATGCTTAAAAAGGAGTAAACGTCATGCCAATCAGAATGGCGCCAATCGGCGAAGAGGTAGAGATACGGCGGTTGTCCGCGGACGAGAAGGTCAAAAGGCATCTAGAAAATTTAGGGCTTGCCGTCGGGCAAAAGATTACGGTGATGTCCGCAAACGGCGGCGCGGTGATCTTAAAGGTGAAGGACGGCAGGATCGCCCTCGACAAGCAGATGGCGGGCGGAATTTTTATCGCTTGCGCTTGATTTCTTCGCATACATAACAAAACGCATTTTTCGCAATTTTTGCCCCGCGCGTTGAGGGCGTGGTTTCTTGCACCGAAAATAAACGCAAAAACAAGAAAAAAGCGGGGAGAACCCCGTAAAAAAGGATAGTAAACTTTAAAAAAGGAGAAAAACAATGCAAAAACTTTTATCGGAATTTTCCATTGGAGAAAGTGGCAGAATTGTAAAGGTTTCGGGCGAAGGGCTTGTTCGCCGCCGTCTGTTCGATATGGGCGTGACCCCCGGCGCGGACGTACTTTTGCGCAAAAAAGCCCCCCTTGGCGACCCGTTAGAATTGACCATTCGCGGGTACGAGCTGACTTTGCGTAAGGCAGAGGCGGCGTGCGTAACGATGGAGGTGCAGGAATGAAACGGTTTGCGTTAGCGGGCAATCCCAACAGCGGTAAGACGACTCTTTTCAACTGCTTGACGGGTTCGACGGCGCACGTGGGAAACTGGCCGGGCGTTACGGTGGATAAACGGGAGGGGACGTATAAAAAATGCGCCGAACCCATTTCTATCGTCGATTTGCCAGGGATCTATTCGCTTTCCCCCTACACCCCCGAGGAGGTTATTTCCAGAAATTATGTTTTAGAAGAAAAACCCGATTGCGTCATCAATATCGTGGATGCGACAAACCTCGAAAGAAACCTGTATTTGACGACCCAGCTGTTGGAAATTGACGTACCCGTGGTGATCGCGCTGAACATGATCGACGTGGTCAACAAGCAAGGTGATAAGATCGACGAAAAGGAGCTGGCAAAGCGTTTGGGCGTACCTGTTGTCAAAATTTCCGCTCTTAAAAAAGAGGGCTTGGACGAATTGATGACGATCGCATACGAAAAGAGCCAAGGTACGCGTGCAGGCAAGACGGTGCTGGAAGATTGCAACCTGTACCACCTCATCAGCGACGTGCGTATCGCATTGGCAGGGCAGGGGGTGGAAAATCCTTTGTTCCACGCGGTGAAGCTGGTCGAATGTGACGAAATTGAGGTGCAGATGCACCCCCAAACCTTGAAGATGGTGGAGGAGTTCAAAAAGACCTTCGACGACGAGCTGTTCGGCGCGGATTTCGAGGCTTTGGTCGCGGACGCGAGATATAAATACATATCCAAAAACTATTCTACCCTTGTCACAAAAAAATCGAAGGGCGTCAAGGTGAGCAAATCGGACAAAGCGGATAAGGTTTTGACAAACAAGTGGGCGGGTATCCCCATCTTCCTTGTTATTTTATTTGCGATGTTCCACCTTACCTTCTCGGAGGACCTGCTGTGGCTCGGCTCCATTTTCAATTTGCCTACCTTGGAAAGCTTGCCCGACAATTTCGCTACGGCGCTGTTGGCGTGTTTCTACGACGGAGCGGTTTATTCTCCTGGCGTTATTCTATTTAACTTAATGGATTTATTCAGTTCTACCATAGCGGGCTGGATCAGCGCGGGGGTAGAGGCGTTGGGCGCGTCCGAAGCGATTTGCGGCTTGGTCGGCAGCGTGTTGGACGGTATTTGCGGAGTGCTTAGCTTCGTACCGCAGATTATTTTTTTGCTTTTGTTCCTTTCCATTTTGGAGGACAGCGGCTATATGGCGCGTGTCGCCTTCCTTTTGGACAGAATTTTCCGCCGTTTCGGCGTTTCGGGTCGGGCGTTTATCCCTATGATTATGGGCTTTGGCTGCTCCGTACCCGCTATGATCAATACCAGAACGCTTGCTGACGAAAGAGAGCGCACAATGACCGTTCGCGCAATTCCTTTCTTCACCTGCGGTGCAAAATTGCCTATTTTGGCGTCCGTTGCGGGAGCGGTGGTGATGGCGTTCGGGTTTGGCAATGCAGATCTTATCACCTATTCTATGTACGTATTGGGGCTGGTGCTGGCGGTGATCACTATTTTGTTGATGCGCTCTACCACTCAGCGCGGCGAGGTTGCGCCTTTCATTATGGAATTGCCTGCATACCACGCGCCCAGCTTTAAAGGCTTGATGATCCATTTGTGGGATAAAACCAAGCATTATGTGAAGAAAGTGTTTACCATTATTCTTGCGTCCAGCATTCTCATCTGGTTCTTGTCCAACTTCACTTGGGGCTGGCAGATCATCACGGAGGACAGCGGCTTGACGATTAGCGATTCCATCTTGGCGTCTATCGGCAGATTTGCGCAGCCCCTCTTTACCCCGCTTGGGTTTGGCAGCCAGCTTGGCGCGTTCGGTTGGGTGTTTGCCGTGGCGGCGGTCATGGGCTTGATCGCCAAGGAAAACGTTATCGGCGCGTTCTTGACGATGGCGGCGGTAATCCTCACCGCCTTCCAAGCCGACCCCACCTTGCTTGCCAACAGCGGAATTTTGTCTGCGGAAGTAATCGCGGAATTGGAAGCGCTGATTGCGAGTGGCGAATTTGGCGAAGACGGCTACGAGGTTGTCGCTATGATTGCGGCGACGGGGATCACTTGGCAGGGCTTGATCGCGTTTATTGTGTTTAATATGAGTACCATTCCTTGCTTTGCCGCGGTTGCTGCGGCACGCGGGGAGCTTGGCAAAGGCAAAAAGATCAAGATGACCGTTTTGTTCTGGGTCGTTACGTCCTATTTGGCGACGGCAATCACCTACGTCGTGCTGACGTGGTGGTGGACGGCGCTTATCGTCTTGGCGGTGGCGGCGGTCGTCGTATGGCTGATCGTAAGAAGCAATAAAGCGTATAAAAAGAAATCCGCATAAGCGGTTAGATAAATCGTGACGGCGGAAGGAGGTTGTTATGGAACCTATTGATATCATTATCTTAGTGGCGGCGGCAGCCATCGTCATTGCCGTTGCCGTGTGTTCTCTCATTCGCAAAAAGAAGGGAAAATTAGGCTGTTCCTGCGGGGATTGCGGCGGCTGTAGCGGTAGCTCTTGCGGAACTTGTAGCGTCTGCGGCGGCGAAACCTGCGAAGGTCACGAAGATCACAACCATACCGAACACGCAGACCACGAGCATTGTTCTTGCGGTTGTTGCGCCAAGGAGAGCGGGGGCGACCAAGCGGCGGAAGAAAACGAATAACTTTGCTTACACGATTTATCAATTTTTTATAACTCTATTTTCATTGACTGAAAAGCAGGCGGGGG
>JAZKXM010000058.1:0-25606 GCA_045611585.1 Candidatus Scatosoma sp.
GGTAAACGGCGCGGGCGCGTGCGATTTCGTAATCGCTTTTTTTACTTTGGAAACGACAAATTCGCCAGCGGAAAGCTCGGCAAGGACCTTTTCCGTTTCCTCTGCGGAGGAGGGTTTATATTTGCTCGTGCCTTTCTTTTCCAAAAGTGCCTTAAAGGGAGCGTATTTTTTCGGTTTATCCGACAGCTCCGCCGTTAAGTTCCAATATTCTTCGGGCTTGAATGCGGTAATCTCCCGTTCCCGCTCGACGATAAGGCGAAGGGCGACCGATTGCACTCTGCCGCCCGAAAGGGCGCGTTTGCCTGCGTTTTGCCCGTCCTCGATCTTGCGGTTTAATAGATCAGACAGCTTATAGCCCACCAAGCGGTCAAGCACTCGGCGCGCTTGCTGCGCGTCAACGAGGTTATAATTGATTTGACGGGGGTTTTTGAGCGCCGCCTCGATTGCCTTTTGGGAGACTTCGTTGAATTCGATACGGTTTTTGCCCTGCTCGTCAAGCCCCAGCACCGTTTGCAGGTGCCAAGAAATTGCCTCACCCTCGCGGTCGGGGTCGGTTGCAAGATAAACGCGATCGGCTTTTTTCGTCGCGTCTATCAAACGTCTGATAACGTCCTCTTTCCCCTCCGAATTGACGTATTTCGGCTGGTAGTTGTTGTGGATATCCACACCCAGCGTATGCACGGGCAGGTCGCGGATATGCCCCGCCGACGCGTCAACGCGGTATTTGCCTTTCAAATACTTTGAAATGGTTTTTGCCTTGGAGGGCGATTCTACAATGATAAGATCCATCTGTTTATTTCCTTCTTGCAAACGGCTATCCAGTGAGCCGTTTGCTGATTTAAAAAATTTTTTACTGTTTTGGTTTTTTGCGGTGCGCTTATTTATAAAAGCCAAATTATAAAGGCGAAATTATAAAGGCGCGTAGCGGTTGCCGCCCAGCTTGGTTGCTAGCCCCTTGATCTCTAACGAGGAAAGGACTGCCGTCAGCTTATACACGGGCAAATGGGACTGCTCGGAAAGCTGTGTGGCGTGCGCCTCGCCCAGCCTTTGAAGAAGCGAAAGCACCCCTTCTTCCTCCGCCGTTAGCGTAGGTTTTTTCCGCTCCGTCGGCGTTTTCATGCCGAACGCTGTAAAGATATCCTCCGCGCTTTCGGTCAGCGTTGCGCCGTCTTTGATGAGCGCGTTACAGCCCTGCCCTGCAAACGAGCCGGGGGAATAGGGCAACGCAAACCGCTTTTTTTGGTATTCCTTGGCGTAGCGCGCCGTTACGAGCGCGCCGCTTTTTTCGCCTGCGCCAAGCACTAGCGTTCCCTCGCCCAACGCGGCAAGGAGCTTGTTTCTGTATTCGTAAGAAAATGCCCGAACGGGAGTACCAAGCGGGTACGGGGAAAGGAGCAAGCCTTTGTTTGCTACCTCTTTTAAAAGAGCGCTGTTGCCTTGTGGAAGCTGGTCTAAACCGCCTGCTGCGACGGCGATTACTCTGCCTCCCTGCAAGCCGCCTTCGATTGCAGCCCCGTCGCCGCCGTCAGCCGTACCCGTGACGACCGTAAAGCGAGAAGCGAGCTGTTGCGCTATGCTTCTGCCCGTTTTGATTGCCGAAACGGGAGTGCTACGCGACCCGACAACGGTGATTTTGGGTGTTTTTAATAGGGAAATGTCCCCTTTTGCGTACAGCGCCAAGGGTGCGTCGGGCAGCTCAGAAAATTCCTTTGGATAATCGAGAGAGCTGAACGAAATGGGGGTCACCCCCTCTTTTTCCATGCGGGAGATGAGCGTTGTAAAGTACTGTCCACCGTCCGAAAGGGTACTTTGCATATTATTATATACGCTTTCTTTCCCGAAATTAATCATTTCGGCGCGAAAAGAGGAAAAATTGCGAAGGAGTTGGGTAGGTTCTTTCGCCGCCGAGACAAGTTTTCGTTTCTCCCCCTCCGTCAGCGGAAAACTGTTCAGCCAAATATACGTTTTTTCAGTTGCCGTCAGCGTCATTTCTCGCTTGCGTTCTCCTTTTTTCGGGATTGTGGGTTATACTTGGAAGCTTTTTACGGTATTAATCAAAATCGGACAGCGTTGCCCCGTACGTGCGGTAAGAAATTGCCTCGTATAAATGCTCGGGCAAAATCTCCTCGCAAAGCTCTAAATCCGCGATCGTGCGCGCTACCTTTAAAATACGCGAGCGAGCGCGCGCGGAGAGGCGAAGGGTGGTGAAGGATTCGCGTAAAATATTTTCACATTCTTCGGAAAGACGACAATATTGACGGGTTTCCTTTTCACCCATTTCGGCGTTCGTTTTGATCCGTCCGCCGTCAAAGCGTTGGCGTTGGATTTTACGGGCGCGATCGGCGCGCTCTTTTACCGCTGCGCTGGGTTCTTCCTTGCGATCGGACACAAGATCGTCGTATTCTACCCCGTCCACCTCGACCTGAATGTCGATTCTGTCCAAAAGAGGCCCTGAAATGCGGGCGCGGTATTTTCGAATGTCGTTCGGCGTGCATACGCAACGGCGTTTTTTGCTGCCGTAATTGCCGCAAGGGCAAGGGTTCATGCTGGCGCACAGCATAAAGGACGCGGGATAGGTGACCGTCCCCCCCGAACGGGAAATGGTGATCACTCCGTCCTCCAAGGGTTGACGAAGCGCTTCCAACGACGAACGTTTATATTCCGGCAGTTCATCCAAGAAAAGGACGCCGCCATGCGCAAGGCTGATCTCACCGGGGTGTACCGTTTTGTTGCCGCCGCCGCAAAGGGATACCGTGGTTGCGGTGTGGTGCGGGGTGCGGAAGGGGCGTTCCGTTACGATCCCCTCTTTGCCAAGCACGCCCGCAACGGAGTGTATCTTCGTGATCTCTAACGCTTCGTCAAAGCTCATATCGGGCAAGACGGAGGGCAACGACCTTGCCAACATAGTTTTGCCGCTGCCCGGAGGGCCGACAAACAACACATTGTGACCGCCTGCAACGGCTACCTCTAACGCTCGTTTTGCCATGGGTTGACCTTTGACAAAGGACAAATCTTTGGCTTCCGTTTTGCCGTCGCCGATCGAAAAGGCGGAGGCAGGTACGGGTTCAAGCGGGTTTTCGCCCGATAAATGGTTGACTACTTCTTTTAAAGAGCTTGCCGCGAACACGCGAACGCCCTGCACGAAGCCCGCCTCTTTGGCGTTTGCCTTTGGCACGATAAAGGTGGTAAAGCCGTTATCCTTTGCCGAGATGATAGACGGCAGCACCCCCGTCACGGGACGAAGATCGCCGTTTAAGGCAAGCTCGCCTAAAAAGAGAATGCCCGATACGTCCGCTTGTAACGCCCCATAGGCGACCAAGATGCTGATTGCGACGGGAAGATCGAACGCCGAGCCTTCCTTTTTGACGTACGCGGGGGCGAGGTTGACCGTAATTTTATGAATGGGAAATTCTAACGCGCTGTTTTTGATTGCGCTTCTGACCCGTTCCTTTGATTCCTTTACCGCAGTATCGGGCAGACCGACCATATCGTAAGACGGCATTCCTTTGGAAATGTCAGATTCGACGGTCACGGGTACGCCTTCCAGCCCCATCAACGCGTAGCTTTGCACTTTTGCGATCATTCAAACACCTCCTTGTCGCCCAACGGTGGATTTTAGCCGCCCAACGGCGAATATCGTATAAAAAGCAATTCCCGCAGGGGAAGCCCAGCGGAAACTGTGCGGATCGTTAGATACCGCCTGAAATGAAGCTGATCCAGTTGAAGATAGCGGCTACGCCGACGGGGACGGTGAAACCGTACGTCGCGGGAAGGCTGATAAGCCAAACCGCCGCTGCGATCCCTACCGCCGTCCACAAAAGAGCCGTAAATAAGCGGGAAAGCTTGTTCGACTTTGCCGCGGGTTCGGTTTCGCCGCCTGACGCGGATTCGGTCGCTTCGATTGAGGGTTGCTCGATTTGTTCCGTTCGGTTAGAAAGGAAATTTTCCGCCGTCCACAAAAGAAGCGGGATAAAGCCGCAATAGAAGATTTGGAAAGCAAAGGACGCCTCGTACGTCACGCCGCCTTTGATTGCTGCCGAAAGCATGGTAAGAATTATGCCGCCCAACAAAACGAAATACGCCCGACGGACGCGCCACGTGCCTTTGTCCGATTTTTTCTTGATAAAGCCTGCCGCTACAAACACGGTAGTTGCCACAACCGCCGCCAGCGAAAGAATGGCAAGGACGGGGTTTGTCCACGCGCCCCAAGCCAAATACCCTTTTACGCCCACGCCTTGGTACAGCGCCGCCGAGAAGAAGGGCAAGCCCCAAGCGAATACGTTGACGGAATTCGCCGACTGCAAGGAGGTAAAATCGGACGTTCTGCCCGAAGAAAGCCAAGGGGAAAAGAGAATGGACGCAAAGCTACGCCAAGGATCGGCGGGATTGTCGTACGCCTTCACCGTTCCGTCGTAGGCAAGGACTCCGCTAAGCAACAGCAGCAAGAACCCGAACACGAAAAATCCTAAAACGGGCGCGAGGGTTGCAAGGCGGGTTTTGTATCTATAACTGCGCTTCGCCGCCGCTGCCGCGCGGTTGACGGTGCGCTGTTCGCCCTGCTCGTTCGTGATCGTTTCTTCCGCGCCCTCCGTTTTGGAAAGCTGTAAACGGTAAGCGGCGCGTTGACGGCGAAGCCCAAAAGCGTACACCGCCGCCACCCCGCAAACGGGGATAATCGCCAGCCATTCGATACAGACCGCTACGGCGCAGAACATTCCGCTAAACAAAAGGTTGAGTGCGCCGCGCTTGGGGTTTGCGGAGGAAATTCCGTTTGCATAAAAACGATAGGCAAAATACAGCCCTGCAAGCAGGCAGCACGCCAAGACGGCGTACGGGACGCCCAACCCGCCTACCGTTGTGGCAAAACCGCCGAAGGCGAACAAAGCCGCGAACAAAAACGACCATTTTTCGGATTTGAAAAGGGAAACGCCTAAAAGGTAGATGAGGGCGAGGATTGCCGTCGTGGCTAGCAAGGAAGGCAAGCGAAGGGCGAAGGTGCTTTCGCCAAACAATAAGACGAAGGGAGTTGCCAGCAGGGTTGCCGTTACGTTAAAGTTGCCGTCTAAATGATAAACGTCACCCTCGACGTACGTTTTGCCGCCCAATACGGTATTGATTGCCGTCAGCTGATACGCCTCCGATTGAGTGAAATTGCATCTTGCCGCTTTGGAAAGAGTAAAGCTGTCCTGCGCGTCGTAGGTCGCGCAAAGGGTTTCCTCTTTGACGTCCGATTGATCTGCCGCGGTGAGATAGACAAGGTTGCCCTTGTCGGTAAGCCCTACCACTTCGTAAAGCTGCAAGCTTTTATTAGCCTCGAAGGAGATACGGCGAATGTCCTTTTTGTGAACCGTCGCCTGATCGGTTGCCACCGAAACCCAGTTATAATTGCCGCCGTTTGCGCCCGTTTTGGAATGGCCGTTCCCCAAAACCAACGGCTCGCCAAACGGCAAAAAGCCCGTTGTGGAGGAGGTTGCCGTACTGTATTTTACCGTTACGGTGACGTCTTCGCCGTACGGACAGTACACCGTGCCGATCTTGACGTAAACGTCGTCTAAACGTTCGTCCTCGTTTTGGTAGCTGACGGTGTAGATCAACCGTTTGTTTTTGGCATAGTACATTTGATCGCCCGCCGTTTGAAAGCTGCCGATCGCAAAAAACTGTCCCAAAAAGAAGGCGCACAGCAAAATGAGAAACGCCAACGCGTATTTGTTCATCTTCTTCATATCTTCCATCCTTCGTCGCTTTTTTTGCCGTACGGGCAAGCCGTTATTTTTCTCCCCATCGGCAACGTTTTTCACGTCGCTTTTATAATAAGGAAGAAAAGGACAAAAAAAGCATCTTAAAACCTCTTCCTATATTGTACATAAAAATAACGAAAAAGTAAACCGAATTTTGCCCCGTTGACGAAATTTGCATAGAGAATGTTTGCATAAAAAAGAAAAAATAAGCGATTGAGCAAAGAACGATTGATTAGCGGTTTTTCCGCGGTTTGGCGAGGAAAATACAAAAAAGACAAGCGAGGCGCGAGGGCGCATACCCTCTGCGGTCTGTAAGCGAGCGCGTCGCGAAGGATTTTGTAGGATTTTTCCGCCAAAAATTAATCGGGAGTTGTGAAAGAGCAAAAAAATAAGTCCGTCCTTGACTTTGGACGAACTCACTTTTTTCGATCGTGATCGATGTTTCCGAAAAATTAAATTTTTTCTTTAACTTTTGCCGCTTTACCGGTCAAGCCGCGCAGATAGTAAAGCTTCGCTCTTCTAACCTTACCCTTTCTAACGACCGTGATGGACGCAATTTTCGGGGAGTGAAGAGGATAGGTTTTTTCCACGCCTACGCCGTAAGAAATGTGGCGCACGGTAAACGTTTCGGAAATGCCGCCGTTTCTCTTTGCGATAACGACGCCTTCGAAGTTTTGGATTCTTTCCTTGCCGCCTTCGATAATCTTGTAACCTACCTTAACGGTGTCGCCTACGTTGAACGCGGGCACTTCGGCTTTCAGATTTTCAGCGTTGATTGCTTCGATTAATCCTTTCATAGACTTTTTTACCTCCGTTATTTACGAGACGTTCATAACCCGCTGCGCGATTCCTCACCGCGCCCAAATTATAAAAAGGCAGCGGAACGTTCGAAGTCAGCAATAATTATAGCGTATTTGCGCGCGTTTGGCAAGCGTTTTTGACCGTGTTTTTTATTTTTTATCCTTTTCTTGCTTCTTTTTCGACAATTTATTTCCCCTTTTCCCTTGACATTATCCGATCTTTTTTTTATAATAATAAGGTATTAAAGAAAAAATTTGCTTTTTGGAGGTTTTTATGGACTTTCTGTTAGAGGGTTTTAAAGCCATCGGCGATAACCCTAAGATGATTGCAATGTGGATCATCGGCGGACTTCTTATCTATTTGGCGATTAAAAAGGATATGGAACCCGCCCTCTTATTGCCCATGGGCTTTGGCGCAATTCTCGTCAACCTGCCCCTTTCCCCCGTCGTTGCCGAACACGGCATTATCGCTTCGTTATTTAAGGTGGGGATTGAGGCAAGCGAGGCTATGCCTTTGCTCCTTTTCATCGGGATCGGGTGTATGATTGATTTCGGTCCGCTTTTGACCAACCCCAAGCTGTTTATCTTGGGTGGCGCGGCACAGCTGGGCATTTTCGTTACCATTATTTTGGCGGCAATGATCGGCTTCCCTTTAAACGACGCGGCGGCGATCGGGATCATCGGCGCGGCGGACGGCCCTACCGCGATTATGGTTGCCATTACGCTGGTTTCTAAATACGTCGGGCCGATTATGGTGGTTGCGTATTCGTATATGGCTCTCGTCCCTATCGTACAGCCTGCCGTCGTCAAGCTTTGCACGACGAAAAACGAACGCAAAATTAAGATGAAGTACAACGCGAAGCAGGTACCTAAGCTGATGCGTATTTTGTTCCCGATTATCGTTACGATCGTTTCGGGGCTGATTGCGCCTGATTCGCTTTCCCTCGTCGGGATGCTGATGTTCGGTAACCTTTTGAGAGAATGCGGCGTGCTGTCTTCCTTGTCCGAAACGGCGCAAACGACCTTCTCGAACATCATCACGCTTTTGCTGGGGATTACGATTTCTTTCCAAATGCAAGCAAACGCATTCCTTTCCTTGGAAACTCTGATCATCATGGCGTTGGGCTTGTTCGCCTTCGTCTTTGATACCATCGGCGGGGTTATGTGTGCGAAGCTGATGAACCTCTTTTCCAAAGAAAAAATCAACCCCATGGTAGGCGCGGCGGGTATCTCTGCCTTCCCCATGGCGGCGCGAGTCGTTGAAAAGATGAGCATTAAAGAAGACCCTTCCAACCACCTTTTGATGCACGCGGTTGGCGCAAACGTTTCGGGACAGATCGCCTCTGCCATCGTCGGCGGTTTGATTATTGGGATCCTCGGTCCCTTCTGCGGGTTATAATTAGGAGGAAAACGGTATGATGAATTTATTTTCTTTATTGGCTTTTGACAATTTGAACCCTATGAATTGGGAAGTGATCAAGCACACGTTAAACTTCTTATGGCAAGGCTTATTGGCGATCTTCGTCGTAATCGGCTTGATTATTATCACCGTCAAAGTGACGGGGATTTGTATCGCGAAATGCTCTGAGGCGAAAAAACGCCGCGAGGAAGCGCGCGCAAACGCCGAAGAAACGGAACAGTAAAATAACGAACGAATAATAAAAAATAGTCCAACAAGCTCGTTGGACTATTTTTTATTTGCTTCTATTCCTTTTTAAATAAACTTGGTATGCTTGTTTGAGATTATCCACAAACTGATTTGTCTGCGTTTTGGGTACGGAAAAAACAATAGTTTCATCCATATCATTTATAATTTTTTTTGCCGTTTCTATGTGAGAAGTTTTTAGTTTGCCGTATAAAACCATTATTTTTAAATCTCGACTTTGCTTTTCTAAACGTTTTAATGATAATATCGACTCCACTTCTTCAATCAAGTACCTCACAGCTAAAAATGCGTGAACACTCATTTGTTTATCTTCTTCCAAATTTCTTACCACTATTTCATCACAAGCGTGTCTTCGAATTTTACTTTGTAAACCACGAATTTGTTTTATGTTCATCTCTATTATTTTTTGGGACATAAATGCTTGTGGCGATATCTTTTCCCCTAGCGATAAAACGCTGATATATTCTTCTATATAACAGTTCCCCGCTTTTGCAGAGCAATAATTCCCGAAAAAATCTATAATTTCGTCAACTCTCCAAACATTTTTTCTCATTACCTTGCCCCTCTTTTCGTATTTGACATTTTGTGAATGTCAATATTGTTATTTTAACATACTATAATAGATTTTGTCAAGTATAGAATGTCAAAAGAGGGCAAAAAATGTTTAAAAATAAGGCGAAAGACGGGACAAGCAATATCTGCGGGGAACGATTATATTATTTTAGAACGCAAATGAAGCCGAAAATGTCACAACGCATTTTTGCGGAAAAGTGTCAGCTGTTGGGTTTGGACATCGACAAAAACGCCGTACAAAGGATAGAGTGCGGCAAACGGTTTGTCACCGATATTGAATTGGTTTGTTTTTGCAAAATCTTGAACGTGTCCTTTGAAGAATTGTTAAACGAAACAAAATAGTTACCATTTATAAAACCCCTCCACGATTGGCGGTCAGCCAAACGGGGAGGGGGTTTTTGCGTTCAGTTTCGCGTTAGCGAAAGATAAAATTCTTGATCCATTAACGGATAAAGTTGGTGAGGACTTTCTTTTCCTTTTGCGGCTCGATCCCCTTTTCCTTACCCGCCTCGATACATTTTAACAGCCATGCCATATTGTTACCAAGCACCCGCATTGTTTGGATTCCTTCGACGTCCTGCGCCGCTTCTTCTGCGGTGTTGCCGTGGATTTCGTTCCAATAATTGGACGAAACGACGGGCATATTGTTGATGGTGAAATACTTGTTAAGTACGTCGAAGGTCGCCGTTGCGCCACCGCGCCGACAGCTGACCACACACGCCGCGGGCTTATACGCCAGCTTGCGGCTGCTGCTGTAAAAAAGTCTGTCCATAAACGCCACAAGCGCGCCGCCTGCCGACGCGTAATGGACGGGCGATCCGAACACAAAACCGTCCGCGAGCGCCGCTTTTTCCATAAATTCGTTTACGCAATCGTCAATCACGCATTTCCACAGCTTTCTACACGCGCCACAGCCTTGGCAGCCCTGCAAAGACTGCTTGCCGATCCAGACGATCTCTGTTTCGATTCCATTTTCGTTTAACGCTTTTGCCGTTTCCGACAAAGCAGTGTAAGTGCAGCCGAATTGGTGAGGACTGCCGTTGACAAGTAATACTTTCATAAAATTTTTCCTCCTTAAAGGTGTTTTTTCTTTGTTTGGTTATTGATGATTGTAAAACCGCTTTAATTTTTCAGCATAGAAAGGCATTGCTTGAAAGCCGTGGGCAAAGAAACTTCCTTTTCGATCTCCTCCAAGCTTTTGCAAGGGAAGGGGGCCGTCTTCGTGCGCACCAAAAGGCAATCCATTTCCCATTGGATATGGGTGAAAATATGGGTGAAGGCTTTGCGCTTTTCGATTGTGAACGCGTACACGCCCCACTCGTTTAATATCTTCTCCGCGGTTTTGTCCGCCGCGGGGGCGGTGGGGAATTCCGTCATTCCTTTTAACACGCCTTGCGTGCGTTTACGAAGGGAAATCCCCTCCTCCGTGCAAAACAAGAACACGTACAGCTTTTCCTTTTTCTTGGGCTTTTTTTCGGGCAAGACGGGATAATTTTCCTGCGTGCCCGCCTTGCGGCTTTTACAGATATCTTTTAGGGGGCAGGCGGGACAATCGGGGGACTGCGGCTTGCAAATGAGCGCGCCTAATTCCATCAATGCTTGCGTAAAATCAGAGCAAGCCTCTCCCTCGGGCGGGTACGCCTCGCCGAGTTTAGTTTCTAAATATTTTCGGTAGGCGGGGTCGTTAATGGGCGTGGGGTTTTGCTCTAATCTCGCCGAAACGCGGAACACGTTGCCGTCCACCGCGGGCGCGCGTTTCCCGAAGGCGATCGAACGGATCGCCCCTACCGTATATGCACCAATCCCCGAAAGCGCGCGAAGGGATTTTTCGTCGCTTGGGAACTGTCCTCCAAATTGCTCGACGACCGTTTTTGCCGCCTTTTGCATATTGCGGACTCGGCTGTAATAGCCCAAGCCCTCCCACAGCTTTAACAGCTTTTCCTCCTCGCAGTTGGCAAGGTCAAACACCGTCGGCAACGCCTGCAAGAAACGAAGATAGTATTCCTTTGCCGCCTCTACGCGCGTTTGCTGTAACATAATCTCCGACACCCAAACGCGGTACGGGGTGGGGTTTTCCCGCCACGGCAGCGTGCGTTTGTTGGCGCGATACCAAGAAATGAGGGGGGCAGGTATTTGATGAAAATTGAAATTCTCTTTTTGCATACCCTTTGTTTACACCTCGGAAAGAGAATTTAAAAGGGTTATCGCCTCGTCGATCGAAGTGCTGACGGAAGGGTTAAAAGACGTTGGTTTAGACAGAGAACAATCTTCCCCGACGTAGGTAACGTCTGCATTTTCGCACTCGTCAGCGGTGATCAGGCAATTTCCAACCCCCACGAATGCACCCGGGTAGCCGCTGAAAATAGTGCCGAGCAGATCGGCGCCCGTAAACATATCGACGTCAGCCGCAAGCAAGTCTTCTATAAACGGCTTATAGGCGTCCAGCATATCATCCTTTTGAGGATATACCCCCTCTAAGCCGTCCAAGACAAGGACAAGGCGGGAATAGCGCGCGGAAGAAAATTGGCGCATACGAACAAGCTCCTTCACCGTTTCCAGCGCGGACGTACAATCTTCGTACGTGCGCACAAAAGGCAGGGTGATATCCACCGAGGAGAGAGAGAGCAGTTGGGTGTACTCGAATTTCGGCGAAAGAATGAAAAAGGAGATTTCCTCGCGCTGGTACAAGCAAGAAAGACCGACAATCAGCCCTTTCAAAAACTCGGTACGGGCGGCGCCCGTCACGCAAAGATGACGAAGCCGACCTTTTTTCGGCGCGGTATAGGCAGTGACGATTCCGCCGTCAAAATTCGCGCCTAATGGGATTCGGTCGCGCAGCGACAAAAACTCCTCCTCGTCGGCGGTAGAAATTTTTGAAAGCATTTGTATCCATTGTTCAACGTGCATACCGCTTGTTCTCCTTTAAAGACTTTACCTATTTATTATAGCGTACGCGCGAAGAAAAGTCAAGTTTGTTAAGGGGCGGAAAAATGAAAAACCCGTCTTCTTGTAAACAAAAAGCCCCTCCGCAAGGGGAAGGGCTTTTCGCAAAAATAAATAGAAGAGATACAAAACTTCGTGTGGTCGATATCAATGATAATAGGTGAAATAGCGGTCCTTGTCGAAGGAAATTTGAACCTCGATCAAATTGCCGCCCCGTTCTACCGTTATGGTGACAGTATCACCCAGCCGAACGCCCAAAAGCAGGTCGCTGATCTGATGACGGCGGGTGATTTCGTACGTTTTGTCGGCAAACTTGATCTTTTTCAGCACGTCGCCAACCCGCAATTTTCCATACGCCGCGTGGCCGTAACCTGCTGCCTCGTGAATTGTACACGTTTCCGTGATACTAATCCTGCCGTTTTCGTCGATCTTGGCAGAGGAAGCCGTCGTTTGGACGGTGATCCCGAACATGGCGCGAAGCAATCTGCCGTCGTTATCCAAAATATTGTTGACCGTCGCTATCGCGTAATTGATCGGCAGGGCATAGCCCATATTTTCGACGTCCTCGTCCACGTTTTTCGCGTTGATAATCCCGATCAGCTGCCCCGCGGCGTTGAAGATGGGCCCGCCAGAATTGCCGTGATTGACCGCCGCGCTGGTGCGAAGCACACGATAATCCACTTCGCGTTTCGTTCCGTCTAACGAATCCATCGTGATATATTCGCTTTCCACGGACAAAACGCCGTCCGTGACGGAGATTCCGTCCCCTTCCGCGTTGCCGATAACGAACACTTTTTCGCCCACGGTAAGCGCGTCCGAATCGCCTATTTCCGCCGCTTGGGCGTCGCCTTCTTTCATCTGCTGATTGCCGTCTATGCGCAAAACGGCTAAATCATAGTCCATCGCGCCACCGACGTAGGTGCAACGCATGCCGTAGTTAGAGGATTGCGTTGCCGTGTTGAAATCCACCAAGCTGCCGTACAAATACGCATAAATGGCGGTGGAAATTCCGCTGTTTTGTTGATAGGTAGATTCGTAAACTACGTGATAATTGGTGACGATATAGGCGTTTCCGTTTTCCTTATCCAAATTGATGATAACGCCCGACCCCTGCGACACGGACGAGCTGCCCGTAAAGCCGCAACAAATGCTGACTGTGGACATCAAATTGCGGGCGATCGTCGCCGTATCGTTGCTTTCCTGCACGTCCACGGAAAAATATTCCTTTAAAAAGGAAAGAAAATCGCCCGTGTAGCCGTTTTCCTTTGCCGCTTCATACACGGCGTTGATGTCCATATCCGCGCCGTCCTTTCCGTCCGAGCCTTTAAGGCTGGCAAGCCATTCTTCCTCCGTACCCTCATAGCCGTACGTTTCTTGATAGATTTGGAATGCCGATTTTCCGCCGTTGTCCCCTAAGTTTAAGGAAAGACAAGAAGTCAAGCTGACCGTCGCGGCGAACGCGCAACCGACCGCCAACCATCTTTTTATCGTGTTTTTCATAATTTCTCCAAAAGATCGCTCGCTTTCTATCAACTGTTTTTATTCGTTGTGATCTTACGTCTATTATAGTCTGTTTTTTCGTTCGTTTTTTTATGGTTTTTTGAAAAAACGGTGATATTTTTCCGTTTTTTCGCTTTTTGGAGTTTTTGCGGGTTTGTTAAAATAATTTACGAAACAATTTTCGGTTTTTAGCCGCTTTTTTAAAAGCCGCCCAGCTCGTCCAAGGACAAAAGGAAAGAAGGCACGAAGTTTTCAAAGAAATATTCCACCTCGGGCATATTTCTTGCGTGCAAATCCGCCTCTAAGCTGTTTTTTGCGTTTTTGAATTCGCCGTTCCCTGAACGCAATTCTTCCAAGCATTTGAGATACGCCGAAAGTCTATCCGCCGCTTTTACCAGCTTATATTCTTCGCTGGTTTCGTCGGATAAAACGAAGGGTTTGATTTCGTCCTGTAATTCTTTGGGGAGCATTTCGGCGAGCTTTTCGCAAGCGGTGCGCTCTAACTGTTTATATGCGCCGTGGATTTCGGGATTGTAATATTTAATAGGCGTGGGCAAATCCCCCGTCATCACCTCGCCCGTTTCGTGGTACAGCGCGTAAAGCACCGTTTTTTCCACATCTACGCTGCCGCCGAACAGTTTGTTTTTGATAAGCGCAAGCGCGTGCGCCAGCATGGTGACGCTTTGCGAATGTTCCATAATGTTTTCTTCACGCTCGGAACGCATCAGCTGCCAACGCTTGATATATTTCATTCTGTCCATATACGCATAAAAATCGTAACGCATTTTTTCTCCTTTTTTGCCTTGAAACCGTTGACAAGGCGGGCGTTTTGTTTTATAATAATTCTATCAAAATTTAATTTATCCGTCGTGGGTGCCTTTTCAAAGGCTGAGATTATACCATTGGAATCGGCAAGGTAATACTTGAGCGAGAGATCGAACGGCAGGTTTTTTCAGGCGAACCTGAAAGAACCTTTTGCGCCCACTTTTCATACGATGAAAGGTGGCGTTTCGTTTTTTAAACGGGCGTTCTTAACGGAAACGGCGGAGTAGGAGGTTTTTATGGTTCTTTTTTCCAAATCCGCCCTTTGGGGCTTGCTGTCCGTCGGCGAACGAGCGACGGAAATCGTCACCTACGTATCCGTCGGCGGGGCGATCGCGCTGTTTGGCGTAATCCTGTTCATTTGCTTCGCCCGAACAACGGAAAAAGCAGGCGGCAGACGCGGCGCAAAACGGTTGGCGATGGCGGGCATGTCGCTGGGACTGTCCTTCGCGCTTTCCTACGTGAAGTTTTCACCCGTCGCAAGCGGTGGCTCCGTTACCCTCGCGTCTATGGTCCCCTTGTTGATTTACGCCTATTTTTACGGCGTTGCCGACGGGTTGTTGGTCGGGCTAATCTTTGGACTGCTGAATTTTATTTCAGGACCATGGATTTTGACCCCGATGACCTTTGTGTTGGATTATTTGTTGGCGTACGGCTCTATCGGTTTAATGGGGCTCGCGGGGAAATTTCAGCGAAAAGAAGGAAAGGAAACCCTTTCCGTGCTGTTCGGCGTTCTTTTGGTATATTTCGCCCGATTTGTTTTTCATCTTTGCTCCGGCTTTATCTATTTTGCCGAAAGTGCGATTTGGGTGGAGTTTCCCGAATGGGCGCTTACAAACGGTTTTGTCTATTCCTTTATCTATCAATGTCTGTATCTGCCCCTCGATTGTTTGATCTCCGCCGCGTGTTTGTGCGTTTTGGCAAAAACAAATACCTTGGGACGGCTGAAAAAAAGCTTGTTAAAATAAGTGACTAGGCGGCAAAACCCCTATAAGCGATTGCGCGGACCGCAGGCTTGCGGTCGGGACTTTTTTATGCAAAAGGCTTATTCGACGGCGAGTTGGTCGAATTTTGCTTTGTTGACGATCAGCTTTTTTGCCGACATATCTACCTTTACGATCACGCCGTTGACAGCGGGGAAAAGAATTTTTTTGCCCGCCTTTTCCAGCGTGTAGATATCCGAAGAAAGGTTTGTTATTTCCGTCAACGTGCCTAAAAATTCGCCCTCCTCCGTTTCGCAAGACAGCCCGATCATATCGACGATATAATAGGTGCCTTCCTCCAACGGCGGCGCATCCTCTCTGTCCCCTTCGATCTTTTTTCCGCGGTAAAGCTCTGCCGCGTTGCGATCGGGGATTCCGCGCAAGCCCAAATATGCCGCGCCCTTCCCGTCCGTGCGGAAGGATAAAATTTTGTAGGGTTTTTCGTCGATATATACCGTTTTAAAGGTTTTGACGTCCTCGGGAGAATCAGTAAAGGTTTTCACCTTTAACTCTCCGCGGATCCCTTGCGGTTTTAATACCTCTGCAATAACCAAGCGTTCCATTTCCTGCTCCTAAAAGCGTATTTTTGAGGCGATAAAAGTGGTTCACCTCGTACCTGCCCCGTCCAAAATGCAAAAATCACAAAAAGGCTTTCGTTGGATACACGAAAGCCTTTTTGTGCGTTTAGGCGTTACGCGCGCAAGATTTGCGCGTAAAAATTATTCGGCTTCCGCTTCGTCTTCCGTTTCTACGTCCACGGCGTTGCCGCCCTTTTCGCGAATTTCGACGACGTATCTCTTTGCGTTTTTAGGGGTAGCCGCGCGCACGATCGTACGCATCGCCTTGGCGATTTTACCCTGTTTGCCGATGACCTTGCCCATATCCGACGGCGATAAAACAACGGTAACCTCGATTACGTTGTCCTTTTCCGTTTGGATATATTCGACGTTTTCTTTGTCTTCGGCAAATTGATTGACGATGTATTTGATCAAATCCAACATAGTTTTTTCTCCTCAAACTGATTTTTTCACCCACCCCAAAAAATGGTAGGCAAAAGCACGCCGAAGGATTCGGCGGGGGCTTATATCAAAAAAAAATTATTTGTTGGATTTTTTCGCTTTCGTCTTGGAAGGGCTGAGTTTTGCCGATTTTTCCATTGCGCCCGTCTTGACAAGCAAGTTCTTTACCGTTTCGGTAGGTTGCGCGCCCTTAGCAAGCCAAGATTTTGCAAGCTCTACGTTTACGTCAAGCGTTACGGGTTCGGTGGTGGGCACATAGTGGCCGATGCAGTCGATATATTCGCCCGTGGCAGCCTTTCTGCTGTCCGCAACGACGATACGATACATAGGGTTCTTCTTGTCGCCCATTCTGAAAAGTCTCATTTTTACCATGATTTTATACCTCCAAAGTATGTTAAAATTTTTTTGTTTTTTTATTTACTTATGGCTGACGCCATTCGTTTTTCGTTTTGTATGTGACCGCAAAGCGGTCAAGAGCGCAAAACTGCGTTTTGCTTTTTAGTAGGCTTGGGGGCGGCTATCGCCGTGTGTGACCGCAAAGCGGTCAAGTGCGCAACCTGCGGTTGCTTAATTGAGGGGCTGATTTTGTGCAAGCAAAGCTTGCGTAGTGACCGCAAGCGGTCATAAAACGCAACCTATCGGTTGCTTAATTGAGTCCGTTTTTGTGGGCTCTGCCCACACCCGCAAGGAACTGAGTTCCTTGACCTCCCATTTTCAGCAAAGCTGTTGCTCCGTAAAACGGCGGAGATACGAGCAAGACAAGGCGTCTGCGGATTGCCCGCTGGGAGTGTACTTTTCCGTACACGACCAAGGGCAAACGTAAAGACAACGCTGTATTGCGACGTATGTACGTCGTTTTTTTAGAAGGGAAGGCGAAGACGACCCTTATTCCCCTTCAACTGTTTCATTAGCAATTTCGTCTGTTCGTACTGCTTTAACAGTTGGTTGACCTCTTGTACGTTTCTGCCGCTGCCCGCCGCAATACGGCGCTTGCGCTTACTGTCGATAATTGCGGGGTTTTCGCGCTCTGCATTCGTCATCGAAAGAATGATGGCTTTTGTATGCTCCATCTTCTTTTCGTCAAGATCCTCTTCCCGCACCTTCAATTTTCCCATCCCAGGCAGCATCGAAAGCATCGCCGACGCGCCGCCCATCTTTTTCATCATGGAAAATTGCTCTAAATAATCGTTCAGCGTAAAGGAATTTTCACGCATTTTTTGTTGCATTTTTTTCGCGTCTTCTTCCGTGATCGCCTGCTGCGCTTTTTCGATCAACGACAGCACGTCACCCATACCCAAAATTCGGGACGCCATACGGTCGGGATAGAAGGGTTCAAGGTCGGTCAGTTTTTCGCCCACACCGATAAATTTGATGGGCTTGCCCGTTACCGCTTTGATGGAAAGACATGCGCCGCCGCGCGTGTCGCCGTCCAGCTTCGTCAAGATTACGCCCGTCACCTCTAAACGCTGGTTGAACGTCTGCGCAACGTTCACCGCCTCTTGCCCCGTCATTGCGTCCACGACCAACAACGTTTCAGTGACTTCCACTTCTTTTTTGATATTTTCCAGCTCTTGCATCAGCGTTTCGTCGATCTGCAAGCGGCCCGCCGTATCCAAAACTACGGTATCGTAGTTCATAGAGCGTGCGTATTCGATTGCCTGCTTCGCCGTCTTTACGGGGTTTTGCGTGCCTTTTTCAAATACTTCCGTTTGGCAGTTTCTACCGACGACCTGCAACTGCGTGATCGCGGCGGGACGATAGACGTCGCCTGCCACCAACAGCGGGCGTTTGCCCTGCTTTTTCAGCTGCAACGCAAGCTTTCCGCACAGAGTCGTTTTCCCTGCGCCCTGCAAACCGCACATCATAATCACGGTGGGAAGCTTGGGCGAAACCTCTAATTTTGCGTTTTTTGCGCCCATCAGGGCGATCAATTCTTCATTGACGATCTTGATAACCTGCTGGGCGGGGTTCAGCGAAGATAAAATCTCCTGCCCGACCGCCTTTTCGGACACCTCCGCAATAAATTGCTTCGCCACCTTCAAATTGACGTCCGCTTCCAACAACGCGACGCGCACCTCGCGCATCGCCGTACGAATTTCTAACTCCGTCAGCTTTCCGCGCTTTGTCAGTTTTGAAAAAATATGATTTAATCTTTCCGATAAAGAACCGAATAAAGCCATCTAAATCTCCTCAATCTTCCCGAAAAACCGAACCGACGATCTTGCCCGTCGGCGTAAGCGTGCTTTCTGAACCGAACTCCTTTTGCACCGCCTTCAATTTTTCTTCTAATCCGTTAAGCTGAGCCTCCATAGCGGGGACGGTTTGGCGGGTTGCCGCAAGCCACCGCTCCGTTTCCGTCATATACGCGGAATATTCCCGCGAAAGGTCGGTCAGCGCTTTGTCGAATTTTAACCGCTGTTCGTATTTTTCCAGCTGTTTTCTGCTTTTGTTTAAACAATCGGAAACGCTTTGGCGGGATACCCCTTTCTGCTCGGCAATCTCCCCAAGCGAAAGATCGAAATTGAAATACAAATCGGTAATTTCGCGCTGCGTCGGCGTCAGCAAGGGGGAATACAAATCCCACAACCGCAAAAACTGCACGTCGTCCTTCATACCCCACCTCCCTATCCTTCACATTGCTATTATACTCCATTAGAAAACGGCTGTCAAGCATTTTTACTTGACAGCCGCAATTTTTTTATTTTTTTGTTTCAGAAAGGCTAAAACAGCTGCAATAGATCGACCAGAATGGCAAATCCAAAGAGGAAAATGATACCCACCAAATGAATAATCGCCTCCACCTTTCGGTTGACGGGCTTTTTCCGAATCCATTCGATAATGCAAAAGATGACCTTACAGCCGTCCAGCGCGGGAATGGGTAACAAATTGAACACGGCAAGGTTTACCCCGATAAACGCCGCTATGTTTAAAAAGGAAAGCCAGCTGCTGGCAGCCGCCTGAGAGGTTACCTTGATCGTCGTGATAGGGCCGCCCATGGATTCTAAGCCCATTTTGCCCGTCAACAGTTCGCCAAGCGAGCGCAGCACCGTACCGCCAATCTTCCACGAATAGGCAAAGGAGTTGCCGATCGTTTCAAAAAAGCCCTCCCGCTCGCTTACGGCGTACATAGACTGTATCCCCATCGAATACAACAGCGCGGACGTATCCGACATATTGACGAATTTGGCGTCTTTATACAGCGCGAGTTTGATTGTTTTCACTTCGCCGTCGCGAAGGACGGTAAGAGAAATTTCGTCGCCCGCCGATTTTCCGTCCAGAATATCCAAATAATCGGTGATCATATACACGTTTTCACCCTCGATTTCCATAATGACGTCGCCGACCAACAACGCGTCGGAAACCGTTTCGGTAGAGGTGGATTGAGGGTCTAATTTGTCCAGCGTCATACGCTCTGCAACCTTATATACGGGTCTGCCGATGGTGGCGAACATCAATAAGATAATAAAAAGCGCCAAAATGTAATTCATTGTTGCCCCAGCAATCAATACAATGATCCGTTTCCACGGCTTTTGATCGTTAAAGCGTTCCCCTTTGGGGGTGGGATATTCTTCCGCTTTTGCGGATGCGGAGTCCGTTTCCACCGTTGTATTCTCGTACACGGGTGCCTCGTTTTCCGTTTTTACCGCATGGGACAGCTCCTCAAAGGGCTGGTCGGGGACGGGGTCTTGCTTGCCGCTTTTGCCCTGCACGGAGGGGATATCCTCATCGTCCTCGCCGTCAAACGCGCAATAACCACCCAAGGGAATAATACGCACGGCGAACAGTTCGCCCGTTTTTTTACTTCGTTTTTTAAAGATCGCGGGACCGAACCCGACGGAAAATTCGTTGATTTTAAAACCTAAAATTTTACCTGCGACGTAATGGCCAAATTCGTGTATCGTGACCATAACAAGCAAAATGACAATGGCAAGCGCAACGCTGCCGATAGATTTCATCACCGATATAAAAGATAAAAGCTGAAATGTTGCCAAGGTGTTTCTCCTTTTCCTTTTTGATTGCCACGCGGGCGATTTTTTAGCTGGGCGTTCGTCCTTACGTCCGATTGACGAACTCTTGCGCCAACGCGCGGGCGCGGGCGTCCGTTTCTTTCAGCACGGCGTAACCGTCCGCTTTTATGCGTTCTGTTTTACACAAAACGTCTTTGATAGTTTCCGCAATCGCGGGGAAAGATATCCGTCCGTTTAAAAATGCGCGCACCGCTACCTCTCCCGCACCGTTCAGCGCGCAGGGGTAATTGTCGCCCAGCTCTGCGCTGCGAAGGGCAAGATCGTAGCAAGGGAACTCCTCGCGGATAAGCGGTTTGAAATGAATCGCCGCCAGCTTTTCAAAATCAAGCGGCTTTAAACCGCAATCGAAACGATCAGGATAGGTCAGCGCAAGCTGAATGGGAAGCTCCATTGTTGGATAACTCATTTGCGCCAAAATGCCGCCGTCATCGAATTCTACCATAGAATGGATAATGCTTTCGGGCTGGACAACGGTGTGGATTTTTTCCAAGGGGCATTGATACAGCCACATAGCCTCGATTACCTCAAATCCTTTATTGAGCAGAGTTGCGCTGTCGATCGTGATTTTCGCACCCATTTGCCACGTGGGGTGTTTGAGAGCGGACGCGGGTGTAACGGAGGCAAGCTGTTCTTTTGTATATCCGTAAAAAGGGCCGCCGCTTGCCGTGATGATCAGCCGACGGAAGGGTGCGTCCAAACGGAAATTAAGCGCTTGCCACAAAGCGGAATGTTCGCTGTCTATTGGCATTAAACGCGTACATGCCCCCTTCATTTTTTCTGTAAACAGCTGACCGCCACAAACCAAGGTTTCCTTGTTTGCCAGCGCGACGTCCTTTCCTTCCGCTACCGCGCGGAGAGAATATTTTAAGCCCGCAAAGCCCGTTACCGCGATCACCGCCGTATCGCCGTAGGAGATCGCCTCCAACGTCGCCTCCTCGCCGTAGGCGAAGCGTACGCCTTGGGGGATTAAGTGCGCGATAGATTTGCCCGCCTTTTCATCAACCAGCGCGGCAAACTGCGGTTTAAATTCGGTTACCTGCGCCAAAAAAAGGTCGGCGGAGGCATTTGCGACCAAGCTTTTAATTTTAAATTTTTCGGGATGACGGCGAACGACTGAACAGACTTGCGTTCCGATCGAACCCGTCGAGCCGATTAAGGAAATTTCTTTCATAGAATACCTTTACGAAAAAATTTTATAAAAAGCCCGCCCCGAATGATCAGGCGGGCTTTTCGTCCAAACGTTTTAAATGAGCGCGATCAGCGCAAAGATACAATACACGACTGCCGCCGCAAACAGCGAACCGTCGATGCGATCCAGAACTCCGCCGTGTCCGGGCATAATTTTGCCCATATCTTTGATGCCCGCCTTGCGCTTTATACAGCTTTCAACCAAATCGCCAAACGCCGTTACGACGGCAAGCACTACGCCAAGCAAGAGATAGAAGGGAAGCCACAAATACATTTGATCGAAACTGCCCGCCACCGCGTTATACGAAAAATACAAAATCGCCGCGCCGACCATGCCGCCTACCAGCCCGCCGATAAACCCAATCACCGTCTTGTTGGGGCTGAGGTTTGGCGCTAATTTTTTAGGAAAGAATTTCTTTAAAAATCTGCCGAACACGTACGCCAACGAATCGGCAAAAGGCGTGATGACAAACACTAACAAAATGGCAAGATCACCGTTGAGGGCAAACCGTTCCAACGTTCCGCTCGCCTGCAAATGGTTGCAAAGCACCATCAAGCACAAAAGCAGGGTGGGATACGCCGCCGACAAAAACGCTACGCCGAGATTTTCAGGGGTCGTTTCTTCGTGACGGAATACAAGAAGGCTGAAAAGCGCCACGGAAAAGACGAAGGTGCAAACGGTGACCGCCGTCAAGCCCGCCCCGAAAAAGTGTTGAAAAAGAGCGCACGCGGGAATGGTACAAACAGCAAACGCATAGGCAAGCGCGCGTCCCGCCTTCGTCGTCTTATCCTTTTGCGCACGCAACATTTCAAAGGTGCCGACCAACGCAAAGAAATAGATCAATCCGTCAAAAAACAAATCGCTGACAAAAATCTTCAACAGATAAAATCCCAGCAAAATGAGGATATACATACTGCCCGAAAGCAATCGAACTTTCATAAATCAATCCTTTTAGGGACTCGGTCGCCGTTAGGCGATAATCGCCCTAAAAAGCAATTCGCCTCGTACCTGCCCCTTCCTTTTTTATTTTATTGCTTTTCGCACTGTTCGTCCGTCTTGCCAAACCGACGGGTACGCGCCGCAAAATATTCGATCGCGTCGCGCAGGTCTTTATCGGAAAATTCGGGGAACATTTTGTCGGAAAAATACAGCTCGGCATACGCCGCCTGCCACAAGGGGAAGTTGGAAAGCCGTACCTCTTTTCCCGTACGAATGATCAAATCGGGCGACGGTTGCCCGCCTGTATATAACAGCTCTGAAAAGCTTTCTTCCGTGACCTTTTCCCCTCTTTCCACCGCTAAATTGACGGCGCGGACAATCTCCGCGCGCGAGCCGTACGCCAGCGCAACGTTGATTCCTTTGCCCTCATAACAAGCAGATTCCGCCTCGCAATCGGTCAAAATCTTTTGAACATCCTCGGGCAACAAACTCCGTTCGCCGATTACCCGTAAGCGCACACCCCGTGCGCAAATTTTGCGCATATATTCGGCAAAATGCTTGCGAATGAGGTCGTACAAGCCGTCCAATTCTTCCTTCGGGCGGTTCAAATTTTCGGTGGAGAGCGCGTAAACGGTGACGTAATCGACGCCCAAATCGAAGGCGTGTTCCATCAGCCCGATCATACGATCAACCCCTTGACGGTGCCCGTAAGAACGAGGCATTAAACGGCTTTTCGCCCAACGCCCGTTCCCGTCCATGATAATCGCAATATGGCGGGGGAGCTTCCCGTTCAGCTTTTTAACGAATACCGAAAGGGACTCCTTCTCCTCTATTTTATTCCTCGCCATAGCTTAAATAGACATCAATTCCTTTTCTTTCGCCGCGATAATGCTTTCCAGCTTCGTCATCGTTGCGGAAACCGCCTTTTCTACGTCCGCTTCGCAAGAGGAAACTTCGTCTTCGGACAGCTCTTTCGCCGTTTTCATCTTCTTCAAAACGTCCATCGCGTCACGGCGTTGGTTTCTAACTGCAACCTTTGCGTCCTCGCCCATCTTTTTGATTTGTTTTACCAGCTCTTTTCTGCGTTCTTCCGTCATTACGGGGAACACAAGGCGAATCACTTGTCCGTCGTTGGTGGGCGTGATGCCGATATTCGATTGCAAAATAGCTTTCTCAACCGCTTTTAAAAGGGATTTATCCCAAAGGTTAATCTGCAAGCAACGCGCGCCCAACGCGGATACGTTGCCAAGCTCGATCAGCTTGCTCATGCCGCCGTAAGCCTCAACCTCGATGCGGTCAAGAATCTTCGGATTCGCGCGACCTGCGCGGATTCCGCTGTATTCGTTTTCAAGAGCGTTCAACGTCTTTTCAGCGCGTTCTTCCAGCTCGAACATCATTTCTTCTACTTTTTCGTTTTCAATCATTATGTTATACCTCCGAGTTTTGTTTACTTGTTGATTATTTTGGCGTTTTGATTTATACCGAAATCAGAGTGCCTAACCCCTCGTCGCCGCACACCGCGCGGACAATCGAATTTTCCTCGTTCAGCCCGAATGCCAGCGTGGGTACGTTGTTTTCCATACACATCGTTGCGGCGGTAAAGTCGATCACCTTTAAGCCGCGATTGATAATGTCGGCGTATTTTAAGGATTCGTACTTCTTCGCGAACGGGTTGGTTTTAGGGTCGGAATCGTAAATGCCGTCCACGTTTTTCGCCATCAGTAGCATATCCGCGTCAATTTCGCACGCCCGAAGCGCCGCCGCCGTGTCCGTTGAGCAATAGGGATTGCCCGTTCCGCAGGCGAAAATGACGATTCTGCCCATCTCGAAATGCCGAAGCGCCTTGCGCAAAATGAAAGGCTCCGCCAAGGAGATCATATCCAGCGCCGTTTGGATCCGCACGGGTACGCCGCGTTGTTCGATCGCGTCCATCATAGCAAGCGAGTTCATTACCGTCGCCAGCATCCCCATATGGTCGGCTGTGGTGCGGTCCATATTCGTCCCCTGCCGTCCTCGCCAGAAATTGCCCCCGCCGATGACCAGCCCGACCTGCACGCCCATATTATGGATTTGCACGATTTGATCGACTACGGGCGCGATTACCTCGTGATTAAGCCCGAAATGCTGATCGCCTGCAAGCGCCTCGCCGGAAAGTTTTAAAAGCACTCTTTTGTATTTTGGCTGCATACGTGTTACGACCTCCGTTTGTTTTTTCTTTTCAGTACTCCGCGAAAAACGCGGAAAAATGCCCGCAATCGTTCATTTTAACCATTATAGCATATTTCGCGAAATAATGCTATACTATTTAGGAAAAAAGTTGGCGAAATATAGAAATTTTTTCAAAAAAGTTGCCAATATAAAAAGGAAGCGGCAGGGTTTTGCCCCGCCGTTCCGTTTCGTTGCGCTTTTGCGCAAGATATTTCAGTTTTTAAACGATTATTTCTTCATCGCCGCAACTTGCTTCGCGATTTCTTCGCCGAAATCTTCGCTCTTCTTTTCAAGGCCTTCGCCCATTACGTAGAACGCGAATTTGCTGATCGTGATGTTTGCCGCCTTCAACAGGTCGCAAATCTTCTTCGAATCGTCTTTGATGAACGCTTGTTCAACAAGGCAGTTTTCTTCGTAGAATTTCTTAATTCTACCCATAACCATCTTTTCAGCGATAGCTTCGGGCTTGCCTTCGTTCATAGCTTGCTGTTTAAGCACTTCTTTTTCCTTTGCAAGGGTTTCTTCGGAAACTTCTTCCTTGGTAAGGTAAGCAGGCTTCGTGAAAGCGATCTGAAGGGTTACGTCGTGTGCAACTTCTTTTGCAGCTTCGGTAGCTTCGCCAGCCATATCCAACATAACGCCAAGCTTGCCGCCAAGGTGGATGTAGCTTTCAAGGAAGCCTTCCGTTTCATATCTTTCAAATCTTCTAACAGCAATCTTTTCACCGATGATTGCAATTTTACCCTTAAGGTATTCTTCAACACTGCCGTTTGCAGCGGTTTCGCAAGCAAGCAACGCTTCTACGTTTGCAGGGTTATATTTAACGATAACCTTGGAAACTTCGGTTGCGATTTCAGAGAACTGAGGGTTCTTTGCAACGAAGTCAGATTCGCAGTTCAATTCAACCAAAACGCCTACTTTGCCTTCTACGTAGCAAGCAACGATACCTTCCGCAGCGATACGGGAAGCTTTCTTACCAGCCTTTGCGATACCTCTTTCTCTCAACAAGTCAGCAGCCTTTTCCAAGTTGCCGTCAGCGTCGGTAAGCGCCTTTTTGCAGTCTTGAATACCAGCGCCGGTCTTTTCACGAAGTTCTTTAATATCTTGAGTCGTAAATGCCATAATTGTATTCTCCTTATTTTAATTTTTGGTTCGTCCTAACGGACGTGCAGCGTTACGCGTTTTCTTCCGCAGCAAC
>JAZKXM010000059.1:0-12621 GCA_045611585.1 Candidatus Scatosoma sp.
GCCCCCTACAAATTCCCCCAAAGTCCCAAAAATCCCGTCAAATGGAGGCGGGCAAGCGTTGCAGGGCGGCAAGCAGTTCGTCCGCCTCCGTTTCAGAACTAAAATGGGAAAATGAAGCGCGCACCAACCCGTTTTCGAGCGTGCCAAGCCCCTCGTGCATCAAGGGCGCGCAATGCAGTCCTCCGCGCACCGCCACGTCATATCCGCTTGACAGCCGTGAAGCGATCAGCTCCGACTGAATTTCCTTATGCGCAAACGCCACAATCCCGCACGGATTGGGCGAAGAATAGACGGCGTATTCGGGCAGCCGTTTCAGCCCGCTTAAAAGGTATTCGGTCAGGGCGATTAGACGGGCGGGGATATGCTCTACGTTTCGCTGAAAATACTTCGCCCCTTCCAACAAAGAAATGACGGCAGGAAAAGAAATTGTCCCCGCCTCCAAGCTATCGGGCGAAAAATCGGGCATATCCAGCGAAAAACTCATTGACCCCGTCCCGCCGAACAAAATCGGGGCGGGATTTATACGGTCGGAAAAAAGCAACGCCCCGCTCCCTTGGATGGCGTGCAAGCCTTTGTGTCCCGCAAGGGCAAGCGCGTCAATTCCCGTTTTTTGCATTTTGATCGGGATATGCCCGCCGCCTTGCGCGCCGTCCACAATCAAAAGGACGTGTTCGGGCAACGCGTCGCGTATTTTATCCAAGGGCGGGAGCGCCCCCGTAACGTTGGACGCGGCGGTAACGATCACCGCTTTCGTGTTCGGCTTCAACAATTTTTTCACCGAATCAGGATGTATATTTCCCCCTTGCAGGGGGCAAACGTCAAACTCCACCCCTCGCGTTTTTTTGAGATAGTGTAAGGGTCGCAAAACGGAGTTATGCTCCATCGCAGTCGTAACGGCGTGATCGCCTCGCGCCAGCGCGCCGAAAATGGCAAGGTTTAACGCTTCCGTGCAGTTTTTTGTAAAGACGACCCGATCATAGCCAAACCCGTCAAACACGTCCGAAAGGGTGTTTCGGCAATCCTGCACCCGTTTTAGGCAAGCAAGTGACAGCTTATGCCCGCTTCTGCCAGGGTTTGCGCACACCTTGACGGCGGAAAGTACGGCGGTAATCACGCAATCGGGTTTTCTGCCGCCCGTAGCGGCGTTGTCTAAATAGATCATAATTAGCACCTCTTATTTTGATCGTTCATAAAATGTAATAAGCCCGACTATGCTAATAACGGAGTGGGGCTTATCATTATCCTATTCAAAAGAGGAGGTTGGTATGACTTATGATGATGTTAGCCGTGTTTCGGGCTAGGTCGCAATGCCTTGATTATTCCGAACGCTTAAAAGAATACGGAGTGCCCGCCGAGGTAGTTTCAACGCCGAAAGAGGCAAAGATCGGGTGCGGAATTTGCGTGCGGTTTGACGGGCGGTTTTATCCGCGCGCGCACGCGGTGTTGCGCAAGGGGGGCTATACGGCGTTTAAAGGATATTTCAAAATGGAATTTTTAGCGGGCAGAGTGCTGGTAACCCCTTATCGTTAGCCCCTTTTTCCTTTTTCCCTTTTCACTCTTCACTTTTCCCTTCTCCCCTTGTCCCCTTGTGAAAGGGGGAACGGCTGAAAGCCAAGGGGGATTCTTAAACAAATTCTTACCACAATACAACGTCCTTTGTTGTATTTCATTTGTCCATAGGGCAAATTTCATACGCTTTCGGTGTATTTCATACGGCGCCAGCCGTATTTCATTGAACCGCCCCGCGGTTCCTCTCCACCATTTTCTTTCTTATTTACTCATTCAACAAAGCCCCGCCTGCGCCACGGCGGGGTTCTTTTTCGATAGAATAATTAACTGTTCGACAAATTAAAACAAAATTTTTTATCAATTTTTTTCATTTAACCTATTGACAAATATTGGAAACCGTGTTATAATACAATCACAAAAACAAATGCAAACAGATTTTGTTTTTAGTTTTTTATGGAGGACAAGACCAATGTACAAGCGTTAGTGTAAAAATTTTTTATAGGGTCACAAATGATAAATTCCTTTTAAGGAACGGCAAAAATGTTTAGTAGGTCAAAAAAACATAAATAAAAAAAGGAGAAAAAAATATGACCAAATTATTTAAAAAATTCTTTATTGCAACCTTGTCTTTTGTGATGATGATCGCTTGTGCATTCACCTTCACTACTTACAAAGCCTCCGCTTCGACAAATGATGATGTGCAAACGCAAGAGTTAAATGCTGAAAATATCGCTAATTATGCAAGCGATTTGGTGACGAGATTACCTTTTGACTCAACGGGAACATTTTATCTTATCGTTGACAGCCAAATTTTTATCGACGGATCGGGTGATACATTATCTGATTTAAGCACAACTACATTTTTTACGGCAATGGCTGATGCAATTGTGGGTACGGATCCTGATTCATCCAATCAAAATACTAGTACTATTCTTCAAAACACTAATATGGTTATCATTCTCCATGATGCTTTTGCGAATGGCAATAGTTCTACTTATAAAAATCTTTCTACGGGTAGTAGTAAAACGACAGCCAGTTATTCAACATTTTTAAATTGGCTCGGGAATCCTACAAATCTCTATGCGGCTGTTGTTTGGGAAATGCCGAATAGGTTGTATAATATGTTATATAATATTCAAGGTCAGACATCGCCCAATCTTTCAATTTATGCATTTCCTCGAGATGAAATAATCTACAGCAATACTGGATTGAGTGTTTTCCCGTGGAACGGTGAGGGATTTGAAGAGTAACAGATGATTTTTATAAAACAAAAAAGAAAAATGGCTAAATATATCATTGCACCAGTGTTTCTAACGCTGTTGTTGGGTGGAATGACGGCGTGCGGCGAAAGTCGCACGCCAAATTCTCCTACTCAACTTTCCGCTCCCGAAAACCTCTATTTATCTATCAACTTAAACGATGACCAAACGGAATATTTGTTCACTTGGGATATGGTGAAGGAGGCGGACGGCTATACAATTTCCGTGGACGGAAATCCCCTTGCAGAAGATATCCCCGTTTATTTAGAAGAATATGACCTTACCCCTTATTTGGTTGCGGGAAATCAACACGAAATTTCCATTATCGCCGTGGATAATGATACGGATTATCTTTCTTCCGAGCAAGCTATTCTTACTGCAACCGCAGAAATCCCCACCGCTGGTATAGACTATCTCTATAATTATACTTCCTCAGAGTATGCTGTAACGCGCGGAGAATGCCCTTTTACTAAACAAAAAATTGTTTTACCTGATTATTATAACGACATAGAAATCACGCAAATTTCCGATTGGGCGTTTGGAAAGGCAGAACAAGATGTTTGGGGATCACAGCCTTATCTAAAAGATATACGTTTCCCTCGTTTTTTGCGAACTATTGGTAAAAATGCTTTCTCTCATTGTGCCAACTTGGAGAAAATAATTTTACCAGCCAGCCTGCAAATTATTGACGAGTCAGCTTTTTACTCTTGTAAAAAACTACAAACAACGCTCCCCCTTAATTTAATAAAGATAGGCGATTACGCATTTTTTAAATGCGAGGGATTATCTTTCAAAATTTTTCCCGATTCTTTAACGCACATTGGAGAATCTGCTTTTGCTTCCTGTATTGGCTTCACGGAAATAACCATTCCCGACGCAATAGCATATTTGGGCGAAGGGGCGTTCTATTCTTGCGATAATTTAGCGCAAATACACATTCCCTCCGATATTGATTATCTTGGAGGAGAAATATTCCATGGAACGAAGTGGTACGTAGATCAACCGAATGGAATTATTTGTTTGGGGAACGTTTTATATACTTATAAAGGCGAAATGCCTAAAAATACGGTATTAACAAATTTTCCTGATGGTATTACAAAAATAGCCGACAATGCATTTAACGGACAAACCAATTTAATCAGCGTAACCATTCCCGAAGGTTGGACTACCGTAACAGGGACGGGGGTATTTAAAAATTGCTCTTCGTTACAAACTGTAAACTTGCCTGAAAGTTTCAAAAACATTGAAAGGGAAATGTTTTACGGCTGCGCATCCCTTGCGAACATCATTATACCTAAAAACGTAGAACATATAGGCGATATGGCTTTTCAAAATTGTACCGAGTTACAGTCTATTACTTTGCCAAACAGCATTACGAAAGTTGGGGCATTTGCTTTTAGGAATTGCAAAAAATTGTCCGATTTTATTTGTTCTGAAAATTTGAAAAATATACCAAATGGGGCGTTTTACGATTGTGACTCGTTGTCAAATTTCGCCATCCCCGATTCTGTAACAAAAATCGAAGATTTTGCTTTCTACAATTCGGGGTTAAGAAATATAAATATTCCTAAAAATGTTAAAAATATAGGAACTTGCGCGTTGGCTACTTCTTCTCTTATTGAAATGACGGTAGATGAAAGCAATGATAGATTTCAATCAATCGAAGGAAATCTATACAATAAAAGCGGAAAAAAGCTGATACAATACTCTTTAGGAAAAACGAGCGAGAGCTTTACTGTTCCTGAGGGCGTAACAATCATAGGCGAAAGTGCGTTTTGCGGGGCTTTAAATCTAAAACAAATCAATTTTCCCAAATCTTTGACTCATATAAACGCCAACGCTTTTGAGTCCACTGGTTTAACAGATGTCGTTTTAAATTATGGAATTTTGTTTATTGGTGCTTCTGCTTTTGGAGGTGAACAAAATCTAAACAGCATTATTCTCCCTTCTAGCATACAAGTCATAGAAAATGGTTTTTGGGTAGATTGTATTTATTATACAACAGGTCCTACGCAATGGGAGGAGATTACATTTGCAGATAGAGATAATCCATTGATTGGCACTGATTTCGTCGTCTATTTTTACAGTGAAAGCGAACCGCCTTTAAACTCTGATGGCACGGCGTATCGGGATAATTATTGGCACTATGCCGAGGACGGTATCACCCCTGTCGTATGGGAATTGTAAAAAATATCATTTTATTTTCTTAATAAAAAATGAAAAAAGACGCCTTTTTTCAAAGGCGGCTTTTCCTAAACGAAAAACCAAACAAACCAATCGCTTATCCCGTCTTACAAAACGGGAAACCCTGCTTTTTCATGCTCGGCAATCAGCTCGTCGCACATTGCCACAATCTCGTCAGTCGAAAGCTGCGCCGCCGTGTGCGGGTCAACCATCGCCGCCTGATAGATAAACGATTTATCCCCCGTAGCCGCCGCTTCAATGGTCAAAAGCTGTACGTGTACGTTCAGGCTGTTCATGGCAGCCAACTGCGTGGGCAATTTTCCAACGTAGGTAGGGGTGATCCCGTTCGCCGCAACAACGCAAGGCACTTCCACGCACGCATCCGCGGGCAGGTTTTCAATCAACCCGTTGTTGATTACGTTGCCGCCGATAACGTAGGGGACGTCTGTAACGATCGCTTCCATAATGCGGGAAGCATACTCGCGCGAGCGGGTGTGTTCCACCTTCCCGCCGTCCAACAGCTGTTGGTATTCCTTTTTCCAATCGTTGATCTGGTTGACGCAGCGACGGGGATATTCGTCCAAAGGAATATTAAATTTCTCAATCAAATCCTCGCGGCCGGGCTTAATATACAGCGCGCTGTATTCCGAGTTATGCTCGCTGCTCTCCGTGCAATAATACCCAAATTTATCAATGTAGTCAAAGCGCACCATATCCCAATGCTTTTCGCCGGCGTTCAATTCCTTTGCGCGCCGCTTAATTTCGGGATAGAGGTCGTTGCCCTTCTTGTCGGTGATGTTAAGCAACCAAGCCATGTGGTTGATCCCCGCAATCGTGTAAACGGTATCCTCCGCCTTAACGTCCATTTTCAGATGCTCTAAAAGGTGGGGGACGCAAACCTGCACGCTGTGGCAAAGCCCAATCGTCTTTACCTTCGTGTATCTTTGCATATACCCTGTCAGGATCGCCATCGGGTTTGTATAATTCAAAAACCAAGCGTTGGGGCAAACCTCCTCAATGTCCGCCGCCAATTCCTTTAAAAACCGAATGGTACGCAAGCCTCTAAAAATCCCGCCGATGCCGAGGGTATCGCCAATCGTTTGGCGCAGACCGTATTTTTTAGGAACCTCAAAATCAATAACGGTGCAGGGCTCGTACCCGCCGATTTGTACGGCGTTGATAACGAAATCCGCGTCCTTCAAGGCGTTCTTTCTTTGGCTTTCGCCCAAATACGTTTTCACCGTCGCGCGACCCTCGTTGATATTCTCGTTCAGCTTGCTAATCAACACAAAGGACTCCTGCAAGCGATCGGCGTTGATATCGTACAGCGCGATCTCCATATCGTAAAAGCTGGGGCAAAGCATAGTATCTCCCAATACGTTTTTCGCAAACACGCTGCTTCCTGCGCCGATAAAAGTAATTTTCATAAACAATCTCCTTCAAAAAACTTCAAAATTTTACATACATTATACCATACGATTTAAGCAAAGGCAATAACAATATTAGCAAAAAACATTGCAAATTTCGCAATTCTTTCTCTGCTTTTGTATCCTTTTACTGTTTAGGAAACTCCACGACGTCCAAACGCTTGCGATACAGCCACTTCCCGCGCGTAAAATCGGGGAAGAATACGGGCGCGCCGCCCAGCGCGATAGACTGTTCAGACAAAACGGAAACGGCCATCCAAGCCGCCGCGTCGTAAACGTCCACGGGCATTTCCTTGCCGTTCAATACAGCGTCGAAAAAGGCTTTAAACATCATATAATCCATACCGCCATGCCCCAGCTGCATTTCCTCGTCGGTGATATTTTTCCAAATATCGGGCAAATATTCTTTATAATCGTCCCCGTTGGAAAGGTATTTTTTCACCGTCAAGTGCGGCTCTGCATAATCGTGCAAACTGTCTTTGTTTTCCAACAAAACCATATTCGTTTCCTGCATGCAGTACCCTTGCGTGCCGCGCACGGTAAACTCACGCGAATAATGCTTGGGCAGGGTGGTGTCGAGGGTCAAGGTCATCGTTTCCCCGTTTGCGCAGGTGATGATCGTCGTCACAATATCCCCTTGCTTTGCTTTTAACCCCTTAAAGGAGGGCTTGCCCTCAAAATCTCGGTTGGCAAATTCTTCCAAGCCCGCCGCCTTGCTCGCCACCGAAACCAACGAAACCATGCGGTTTCCGCGGTTGACGTCGATCAGCTTTGCCATAGGCCCAAGCTCGTGAGTGGGATAATTTTCACAGTTCCGCTTTTCATAATTCGTAATGCGATAATTGAGGTTGTTGTGCAGCATTTCCGCACGCAAATCGTGACTGTACGCCCCGTGCAAATGCACAACCTTTCCCAATAACCCCGATCTTTCCAACGAAGTAGAAAGCAACTCAAACTTGTCAAAGCAGCAGTTTTCCAGCATCATAATAGGGGTTTTCGTCTGTTCGTGAACGCGTACCAGCTCCCAGCATTCTTCCACGTCAAACGCGCCGCCCACTTCCATAGCGGTAATTTTCCCCGCCTTCATGCTCTCAATCGCCATACGGATATGCTCGTCCCAGCTAGAACAAATCACAACCGCCTCAACGTTTTCGTCCTGTAACAGCTGATGATAATCCTCATAAATCATCGCTTCATGCCCGCGGCTTTCTTTTACTTTGTCATTAGCGGCAACCGCACGCTCTTTCACGCTGTCACATACGGCAACCACGTCCGCTTCCACGCAGGCGAGGATCGTCCCCGTCAAGCCCATACCTCTTTGCCCAAGTCCAATTACGCCAACCTTCACTTGTTTCATAACGATTTTTCTCTCCTTACACAATCGTTTTTTAATGTTTCGCCGCGCCCCGCTTATTTTTTAAGGCGCAAGTCAAAAATAACCCGCGTTATTTTTCTTCCATAATCATACACCTTTTTTTGTGTTTTTTCAAGTGGAAACCGTTGCAAAAGTATGTCTTTTTGTTGCGATTTTTTCATTTATTTTTAGATTGATTTTTTCCCTATTCTTAACGCCGTCCCCACACCAACCCTTCTTTTGTAGAATTAAGAAAAACAATTTACGATTTTATACCATAAATTGATGATTATATAAAGACAAAAAGGAGCGGGAGTGTTATAATGAAAGAAAAAAATAACCCCTAAAAACGGAGAACAAAAAGGGGGATAAGGAGACGTTATGGAAAGTAAAATTTATTTAAAAGAAAACTTTTTTGTAGAAAAAGAAACGCCCGTCTTGCAGACGGGTACGTTATCGGCAAGCCTTTTCACTTACGATACGGGGGTGAAAGCGGTGCGCCTCCAAAACGAAAAGGGTTACTTAATTATGTTGCCGTTTATGGGGCAAATGATTTGGCGTATGAACTTTTTAGGGAAAGAATTGACAATGAAATCCATTCACGACCAACCCCTTCCCGCCAAAGAAGTATTCGGCGAAACGTACGGCTGCTTTATGATGCATTGCGGGCTGTCCGCGATGGGTAACCCCACGGCGGCGGATACGCACCTTCCGCATGGCGAATTGCCCGTTGCAAAATACGACGAAGCGTACCTCGTCAGCGGCGAGGATAAAGAGGGAAAATATATCGGGCTCGGCGGCAAATTTTCCTTTAAACGCTGTTTCGAACACGATTACGATTTCTGCCCTCTTGTCAAGCTATATGAAGGCGAAACGTCTATCAAAATCTCCGTCACCTTCACCAACCACCGCATTTTGCCGCTGGAATATTTCTATTTGTGCCACGTAAACCACCGTCCCGTGGACGGCGCAAAGCTTGTCTATACCGCAGACCCCAAAAAGATCGTCGTTCATCACGAAGTCCCCGACGGCTATTATCCCGAATGGGCGGCAAAGACCAACGCGTATCTCAACGCGCTGGATAAAGACCCTTCAATTATGAACGAAGTGGGCGCAGACGGTCAATTTTACGCTCCCGAAATCGTGTTCAACTGTACGTACACGGCGGACGAGGAGGGGAAAGCTTATACGATGCAGGTCAATCCTGACGGAACGGCAACCTACGTTGTGCACCGCCCCGATCAGCTCCCGTTTGGGGTGCGTTGGATCGCGCGCACGGGCGACGAGGAAGCAATGGGTATGGTGCTGCCCGCCACAGCAGAACATAAAGGGTATCTCTATTGTAAAGAACGCGGCTACGAAAAATATTTGCCGCAGAACGAAAGCGTCACCTACAATATCGAAACGGGCATTTTAACCGTTGAGGATGCGAAAAAGATGCAAGACAAAATCAAAAAAATGGGCTTTTAAGAAAGAAAAATTTTCTTAATAAATAAACGGAATGCAAGGGGCAGGTACGCGTTGAACGCATACCTGCCCCCATATTTTTACTCAAAAACTCACCGAACAGCACAACGGCATAGGGCATAGGAGCCCTTTTAAAAACCGATACGCTTGGTGTCTTTTTCATAAGTATCACAAAAGCAAAAGAAAAGTCCTTGCATATTTTCTTGCCGCTTGCTACAATAATTTTAACAAAACCAATGCGAGGTGTATAATGAAATTCAGTGAAAAACTCAAAACGCTCAGACAAGAAAAAGGGCTGACCCAGCAAGAGTTAGCCGAAAACTTGTTCGTTTCTCGCTCTGCCGTTGCAAAGTGGGAACAAGACAGAGGCTTGCCAAGCATAGACCTTTTGGAAAGGTTGGCAACCTTTTTTGACGTCTCCTTAGACGAGTTGATTGGAGAAAAAGAATATCGCTTGATGACGATCGAAAGCAGCCAAAAGGTTCGTAAGCACGACCGCTACAATCGCGCGATTATCGCCGTTGCGGGCTTGTTTTTCTTGGCGTTTATTTTGCTTTTTGTTCTTATATTCAACTTGAAAGAGGACGCTACGCTTTATCGCTATCAAATTTACGGGCTGACGGAACGGTCGGAAACGTCCTTGCAGATTGCCTGTGAGGATTACGAAAACGATCTGTTCGACGGTAGGAAAACACTTGTTTTTAGGCAGAAAGAATTGGAAAATATCCGCTTTTATGATAAATACGGCTATGAAATATCTGCCCAATCCCTTCGAACGGGATACCGAGTTCGCTTGTCTTTCACCTCACCTAACCAAAAAGGAATAGAGGATATCGAGGTGGATAGGATAGACGTTCTTGACGATTTTGCGGACGGAGATTATTATGCGTTTGGCTTTTTTATCTCAACGCAAGAGGTAACTTACGATCAACCGCCCATTCACAATGCGGGCTTCGGCTTTACTTCCTTCCCCGAAATCGCTTACGAACAAAACGGAATCCAATACCACGTCGGGTTTCAATTTCCATACCTTTTAAGGTCGGTCAACCATTTTTCCCAAGCGGGAAATATCAAAAACGAAGGTGCGCAAGACCCCGTAAAATCAGCAATTACGGGAGCTGTTATAAAAAGAGAATATTCCTATTCTGTTAAGGTCAGCGACCGAGTGCAAACAGTGTACGTATATGCGGTGGACAATAGCGATCGCGGCTATACGTTGGTGGAAGAATTGACGGCAAAAAATAGAAACGCTTGCATTGAAAAGGGGGCTTTCTTTGCGGAGGGCGATCATAGTAAACCTTGGCGGCAGAACGAAAAAATCGACGTAAAATACAACCTCTACGTAGATTTTCAAAAAGCAATTTCGGGCGTAAATCTTTGCGAATATGACAAAAACGGACAGCTCGTTCACGAAACGGCTTTTCTCAATTACGAAAGCGCCTCTATGGCAAAAGGAGGATTGATGACGCAGGACGAAACGAGGTACGTTCGGTTGCACATAAATTACGAAAAGGTAACGATTCCCGAAAATTACCGTTACGTCAGAGGAGACAATATTCAGGTTTGCTTGGAAAATAAATTCGGTTACGCTATGGACAGCACTTTCAGGCTTTATTGACGTTTTTTACAAAATTGAAGGGGCAGGTACGCATTGAACGCATACCTGCCCCTATATTTTTACTCAAAAATCCCCGTCGCTCGCCGACGGAAAGAGGGGGTGAGTTCAGTTCTGACTGCTTGCAATCTGAGGCTGAACTCACCGCAACCCCGCCGACGGTGCAGGCAAACGGAAGGGATTTCAAAGGGCGAAACAAAAAAGCCTTTTTACGCAAAATCTATTTCATTTCTCTGCGCAAAGAAGAGGATTTGCGCCTTTAGCGGCGCGCCCCGCCAAACGATTATCAATCGTTTGTTTTGCCGTCAAGTATTTTGTCAAATGAGCAATTCGGGCAAAACGCTCGCTCTCGCTCGCGGCTCCCCCCTCAAATCCTCTTCAAAGTTCGTAACAGCACGAAAAAAGACGAGGCAAAACCTCGTCCTTTTTCTTGGCGCAGAGAAGAGGATTTGAACCTCCGGATACATTCCTGCATCACACGATTTCCAAGGCTCGCAGAGCCGACGGAAAGCGCGTAAAAATCCGCTTGCCGTCCGCAAGCGGAGCAGCCCTTAAACCGCGTTATAAATAAGGTCAGGTGTCACGAGCCGCCGCTATAAAATCCGTGCCGCGCGTCGTGTCTGGCGACGAAAAATAAACAAGAGGGAGGAACAACCGACGCGGGGCGCGTGCCTTTGCCGTTGGGCGGTTGTTACGGAACACGGGCGCGCAAGTCGAAGGCGAAACCGACCGACGGGGGTTAAACGCAAAAGACGCGCCCCCCTTGTTAGGGGGGCGTTCTCGGCTCTCCTCCTTCAAAGGGTTGCGGCAATCGCCCCGCCGTTTGCATACATTTTCCCCCGTCGCGTCGGCGACGGTCAAAGACGGGGCGGGAAAGGCTGGAAGGCTTGCCTTTCTGCCTTGTCTGACCCGTAACCCCGCCGTAAAGCGGTTAAGGCATAAAGCACGTTGAGGGCGAACCGTTAAGGCAATTTCCGCCCGTTGGGGGGGGCGCGCGCGATTTTTCGCGCTCTCAACCTTTGCCGCAGGCAAACCGCCCAGCGGGTGCGCATTATCCAGCCCCCGCCGAAGGCGGCCGCGCCGCATACGGCGCACGCCTGCACGACGAGTGCACCGAGAACAACCAAGCTTTTTTGCAAACGGGGATTTTTTCAAATCGTGTTTTTTGAAATGTTGTTTTTTTTCTCTATTGCGTGCAACGAGAAAAAAACCATTCAAAAACACTTGAAAAAATCCCGCAAAAAAGCAGGGTCGGGGCACGTGGTAAATACTACCGCAACCCCATTGCGCCGAAAAGGCGGCCCGAGAGGGTCCGCCGCATAAGGCGCCCGATTCCCGAACGCGGAGTGCGCGAAGCGTCACGACAAGTGAGGGCGAATTTTTTTTGAAAAACACCCCCAAACGTGGGCGAGCTCGCGCTGATCCGCGCGACGTCGCGCGAAAAAAAGCGCAAAAAAAGCCCGTCAGGATCCTGACGGGGTAAAAAATGCACGTTGAAATTATGCGCGACGGTTGCCGCTTCGGTTGCTGGTACGTTCTACAAAATAGCGGGTATATTCAATCACTTGCCCTTGGTATTCTTGCGGCAAGCACTCAAAAAGGGCAAGCAGCTCCCGCGCGTTGGGCGACGGGTTCAAGCTGGGCGTGCTGTTTATCGAAATTACGCCCAAATCGTCCGCCCGTCCCGTCAAATAATCAATGGAACACTCGAAAAAGTCCGCTAATTTTTTTAGCGTTTCAATATTTGGTTCAAGTTCGCCCCGTTCATACTTTCCAACAGCGGTTTGATTAACGCCCAAAAGCTGG
>JAZKXM010000060.1:0-4023 GCA_045611585.1 Candidatus Scatosoma sp.
GAAGAACAAAGGCTTCGCGCCCGCGCAAATAATATCGTTCGCACACATAGCCACACAGTCAATCCCTACGGTGTCGTGCTTGTCCATCAAGAAGGCGATTTTCAGCTTCGTACCCACGCCGTCCGTACCGCTGACCAAAACGGGCTTTTCAATCCCCGTCAAATCCAGCTCGAACAATCCGCCAAACCCGCCGATTTCGCTGTCCGCGCCCTTAATAATCGTCCGCGCAATATGTTGCTTCATCAGTTCTACGGCTTTATAGCCCGCCGTAATGTCAACGCCCGCCGCCGCGTAGCTTTCCGATTTAGAATTCTTCACTTTTGTTCCTCACTTTCAGATATTTTTCTTTCAAATTTATTTTTGCCAAAATCCTTGGGCTTTTCCGTGGGATATTCGCCGCTGAAACACGCCGCGCAGTACCCTTGGCACTGCCCTCCTTCGCCCAGCTTGAACACGTCCTCTATGGGCAAAAATCCAACCGTTTCAACACCGATAATCTTCGCGATTTCCTCCATCGTATGATTGCAAGCAATCAGCGAATCTCTGGACGAAATATCCGTCCCGTAATAGCAGGGGTTTAAAAACGCAGGTGCCGACGATAAAAGATGAATTTCCTTCGCCCCCGCCTCACGCAGCAGCTTTACCGTCCGCGCCGAGGTCGTGCCGCGGACAATCGAATCGTCCACCATAATCACTCGCTTCCCCTTCACCGTTTCCGCAACGGGGTTCAGCTTGATCCGCACCTTGTCCTCGCGCACGTTTTGCCCGGGGTCGATAAAGGTTCTGCCAATGTACTTATTTTTAATCAACCCAATCCCGTACGGCACCCCCGACTCCTCCGAATATCCAAGCGCCGCGTCCAAGCCCGAATCAGGCACGCCGATTACGACGTCCGCCTTGATGGGGTATGCCTTTGCCAGCATCGCACCAGCGCGCTTTCTCGCCAAATGCACCGAACAGCCTTCAAGGACGGTATCAGGACGAGAGGTATATAAATATTCAAACACGCAAAGGGATTGCTTTTCCTTGTCGCAATGCTCGCAAAGGGAGCGCGTCCCTTCCTTGGAAAAGACGACTATTTCCCCCGGGCGCACGTCCCGCACAAAAGTCGCGCCCATCGCGTTGAGCGCACAGCTTTCGCTTGCCACAACGTATTCCCCGTCCGCTCTTTTACCGATACAAAGCGGATGAAACCCGCGCTTGTCCCGCACCGCAATCAGCTTTTGCGGGGACATTACCAAAAGCGAATACGCCCCTTCCATCCTATCCATCGCCTTGCACACGGCCTCCTCGATGGAAGCGGAGGTAATCCGTTCCTTAATGATCGCCGCGGAAATAATCTCCGCGTCGTTCGCCGTATGAAAAATAGAGCCGTTCAACTCCATTTCGTTTTTCATTTCCGCGCCGTTGACCAGCTTCCCGTCCAGCGCGATCGCCAGCTTGCCCTTGCTGTGGTTTACCAAAATCGGCTCCGCATTGATTCGATCTTTCGAATCGGAAGTTCCGTACCGCACGTTGCCAAGCGCCATTTGCCCCAAGCCTAACCCGTTTAAAACGGTCGGCGTAAACACTTCGTTGACCAAGCCCGAATCCTTATACGTATGAAACAGCCCGTCATCGTTGACCACAATCCCCGCGCTTGCTTGCCCTCTATGCTGCAAGGCATACAAGCCGTAGTAAATGCTGGACGCAACGTTTGCCGTTTCCGTACCGAAAATACCCAATACCGCCATTTTTTCTTGTTCTCCCGTTAAACCTTCATCTTTTCCCGCTACTCTCTTTTGTCGCAGACAAACCAATCAAAGCAGCTCTTGCAACGCCGCGTCGTCCGCATTAATTTTATCGCGCATAGCCTGCTTGTACGCCTTCAAGCCTTCCTCAATTTCGGGATATTTAATCCCCAAAATTTGCAACGCAAGCAGTCCCGCGTTTTCGCCGCCGTTGACCCCCACCGTCGCCACGGGAATCCCCGAAGGCATCTGCACGATAGAAAGCAAGCTGTCCAGCCCGCCCATCATATCCGTTTTAACAGGCAACCCAATCACGGGCAACGTCGTCATCGCCGCAATTACACCGCCAAGATGCGCCGCCTTCCCCGCCGCGCAAATCAAAACCTCGATCCCCTTTTCCTTTGCCGTCGCCGCAAACTCGTGCGCCTCGTCAGGGGTACGGTGAGCGGAAATCACGCGAACCTCCGCCTCTACCCCAAATTTTTTCAATACGTTTACCGCGGGCTTTACCACTTCAAAGTCAGACTTACTGCCCATCAAAATACCAACCTTTGCCATACCTTTCTCTCCTTTTTTGTTATAAAAATAAATTTTTAAAAGGGAATTTTACGAAAAAAAGCGTAGCAATCGCTACACTTTTGCGTTATGCACCCTATATTGAAAAAGTCGCAGGGATTTTCTTCTGTTTCCGCGCAAAAAAAGCCCGCCCAAAACGGTATCCGCCTGCTGCGCGTTCACTTTTACAGCCGCCATTTTCTGTAACATATCCCAAAACCTCTTCACTTATTTCTACGCCGTTTCCTCTCTATCCTTTTCTATCCCTTATACTTACCTTTTTATTATATCAAAATCCGTTAAAAAATGCAAATATTGCGTGCAAAAAAACTTTTCACATCAAGTTTGAAAATTTTTCACAAAAAATGTGTGCTATTTTGTGAATTAAAAAAAATTCACTTTCTTTTATCGCCGCTTGACAAATAAAAAACCAAGATTTATAATGTAACAAAAAACTGCTAAAAGGTCAAACCCGTGAAAGAAAATAAGCCTCAAACCAAACAGATTTCCTTATCAAAACGGCTGTGCTTTACCGCGCTTTTTTCCGCGCTTTGCCTCGTGGGAACGCTAATCTCCGTGCCGCTTCCCATCGGCTATTTCAATCTCGGCGACGTTTTCGTGTTGCTGTCGGCTTGGTGTTTAGGTCCTTTATTCGGCGTAACGGCAGCCGCAGTCGGCTCAGCGCTCGCCGATTTGTTTTTGGGCTATTCGCTGTACGCGCCTGCCACCTTTGTCATCAAAGGCTGTGCTGCGTTTACCGCTTCCCTTCTCCCCATCGCTTTTAATTATTTCATCAAAAAGGAGCCCCTTCTTCTTTTATCCCGCGCCCTTGCGGCAACCCTCGCAGAAACGGTCATGATCGCTGGCTATTTTCTCTTTGAAAGCCTCCTTCTCGGCTATGGCTGGGGCGCGACGGCAAGCCTTTTGGGAAACGGTCTGCAAGCCGCCGTCGGCGTGATCGGCGGCACGGTTTTGGTCGCCGCCCTCAAACGTCTTCCTCCCCTTAAAAACCTCTTTCCTCTCCTTTAAAAGACTGTATTTTTACAATTCCGCGCCTTGTCGCGGAATTTTTTTTGTTTTTTTGAGAATTAAAAATCAATTTTTATTAATTTTTTCGATTATTTACTTGACAAGCATTTAACAATATGCTATCATAAAATAAAATAATAAACCAAGCTTTTTCAAAAAAAGGATTGGGTAGGAGGTATTATTTTATGAAAAAAGTTTTGCAATACATCGGCGGCGGGGCGATCGCCCTTTTGTTGGGGGTTGGCGCGGCGGCATGTGGCGAAGCAAAAAAGCCGCAGCCCACGGCACTAAACGCACCCACTAACGTATATCTTTCCCACGAAATAAGCAAAACCAACGCGACAAAATACGTATTGAAATGGGACGGAGACGAAAATGCAAAAAAATACTCCGTCAAGGTCGGCAATCAAGCCTACACAACGGGCGCGACTTATTACAACCTTACCCGCGCGTTGGAGGAAGGCGAAACGTACCAAATCGAAGTGACGGCAATCGGCGACGAAAAAACGACGCTCAGCTCCCAGCCGACCGTAACGGAATGCACGGTGGAGGCATTGACAAAGGGGCTGAACTACACCGCCTACCAGCATAAGCTTTGGGGGGACGTGGTAAGCGTTTCCAAGGGTACGGCAAATATCGGAACGTACTTAAAAATAGCCGATGTCTATGCCGACCTGCCCGTCGTGGAAATCGAACAAAATTCCTTCTC
>JAZKXM010000061.1:0-10015 GCA_045611585.1 Candidatus Scatosoma sp.
AACGCTTTCGTTTCTCATAAATTTCTTCACTCCGTAAAAAAGGATTTTAACAGCCTAAATCTCTTATCTATTATATAACATTTGCAAACTTTTGTCAATGATATAACGAAAAAAAACGCGCAAATGCGCGTTTTTAAAGGATATTTTTCTCAATTTTTCTCAATTTGCAAAATACGCCGCCATAATTTGTCCGTCCTCGGCGTTCGTTACCCTGATCTCGCCCGTCAGCCGCTGCGAATCGGTTAAAGAAAGATAGCAATCGACCAGCTTTTTCGCCTTTTCCTTCGTCAACTCGGCAGGCTTTTGCACAAATACCTTTACCCCTTCCTTCATTTGAAAACAAATCTGCGGAACGGACGGCGCGGGCTTTTGCCATTCGATAGAGGTTACGTTGCTACGCAAGCCGTTTAACAGCGAGTACATCTCCTTTCCAAAGGAAAGAATTTCCGCAACGCCCTCCCCCTCTAAGACCTTTCCGCGCGTTGCCGTTACGGTCAGTCCGTTAAGGAATACGTTATTGCCGCCGTCCGAACGGTTGGTATGATCGGCGCGTTCGCCCAAGACTATTCCGTCCAAGCCAAGAATATAATATTCCCCGTCCGCTTTTTTTACGGCGTACATCTCCGCGTCCTCCGTCACCTCTACCACCAGCGTATCGGGGTATTTGACGGACAACGAAGTCAAACGAAAATAGGGAAACTCCTCAAAGATTTTTTTCGCTTTATTCCCTTCCACAAAAAAGGAAGCGTCCCCTTTATAGGCGGCAAGTACTTTTTGGCGCAACAATTCCGCTTCGTCTGACGATTCGTCGGAGACCGCCGTCAACCGAATCTCGGCGCGGTCCACCCGAAATACGGTGGAAACGCCCATGATCGCCACCGATAAAAATAGCAGCACCGTCAATAAAACGACCCAAAATTTTTTCTTTCGCATCCTTTACCATCCTAAACGTGTATTCGACGAATTTTTGCACCCAATCGCCGTAACTTATATTCAAAATCGGCATACCCTCTATCGACGTACGACAGATCGAACACGGAGGTTTGCCCCTCGGCAACCAGCCCCGCAATCACCAGCGCCGCGCCGCCGCGAAGATCCCCCGCCGTCACGCACGCGCCGTGTAATTTTTTGACCCCACGAATGACCGCCGTCCGATCCCGCACGGTGATGTCTGCGCCCATTCGTTTTAACTCCGCCGCATATTTATAGCGGGTTTCGAACAAATTTTCAACGACAAGAGTCGTCCCGTCCGCCGTCGCGCACAGCGTAGCGTATTGTGCCTGCAAATCGGTAGGAAAGCCCGGGAAGGGCATCGTTTCTACCAAATCGACGGAACGCAACCGAGCGTCCGACTTTAAATATATTTTATCATTTTTTATATGTATTTTGCAACCGTTTTCACGCAATTTATGCAAAAGAGCCGCAATATTTTCCGAAGAAACGCCCGCAACCTCTATCTCACCGCCGCAGGTTGCCGCCGCAACGAGAAAGGTTCCCGCCTCAATCCGGTCCCCAATCGGGGTATATTCGATCCCGCGAAGGCTCTTTACCCCCTCCACGACGATCGTGCCGCTTCCCGCGCCCTTTACCCTTGCGCCCATTCCGTTGAGAAAGTTTTGAAGATCGACGATTTCAGGCTCCTTGGCGGCGTTGCGAAGCACGGTAGTTCCTTCCGCCTTCACGGCGGCAAGAATGATATTTTCCGTCGCGCCAACGCTTGGAAAATCCAAAAGGATATCCGCCCCTACCAGTCGGTCTGCAACACAGGTAACGTAGCCGTTTTCCTCTACGATCTTCACCCCCAAACGCTTTAACCCCGACAGGTGTAAGTCTATGGGGCGCAGCCCGATATCGCAACCGCCTGGATAGGAAATTTTCGCTTTTCGAAACCGTGACAGCACCGAACCCAGCATAAAAACGGAAGAACGCAGTTCCTTCGTCAACCTTGCGGGAATCTCGTGAGAAACTGCGTTGGAGCTGTCGATAACGGCGCAGGATTTCGTGCGCTTTGTCTTACAGCCAAGCTCGCTTAATATACGCAACATATTTTCCACGTCGGAAATATCGGGGACTCCTATTATCTTCACCTGCTCGTCTGTCAAAACGGACGCGGCAAGCAAGGGTAATACGGAATTTTTTGCGCCCTGTATCTTCACGGTGCCGAACAATCGGTTTCCCCCGTCAATGATAAATTTATCCATACAATAAAACTCCTTATGTTTCATTGTATGCCCCCTTCCCTTCTTTTGTGCCGACCGCACACCCGTTATCACCCGTTATCCGACAGTTAGCCAACCTTTGACCGTTCGTCCCTTTCTATCTTCCCGCTATCTCCCCGCCTATCTCCCCGCTTGACGGTCAGCCGCGTTTTTGCGGGATATCGCATACAAAATCCCCATAGAAGACATAGTGATAACCAGCGAAGTGTTCCCTGAACTGATCAAGGGCAACGGAATCCCCGTCGGCGGAATCGCCCCGCTGACAACCAAGCCGTTGATGACCGTTTGTATCGCGTAAACGCAGGTAATCCCCGCCGCCATCAAAAAAGAAAAGAAATCGTTTGCCCGCGCCGCCGTGCGTACTCCACGCCAAATGAGGATCGCGCTGATTAAAAACAAAAGCAACACGCCGACAAAGCCCAACTCCTCCCCGATAATCGCCAAAATGAAATCGCTTTCCGAAAAGGGCAAAAAGCGGTATTTTTGACGGGACTTAAACAGCCCCGTACCAAACCACCCGCCGTTGCCAAGCGCGTATAGGGACTGAATCAGCTGATATCCCTCCTCCTTCGGCGACGCCCAAGGGTCAAGAAAAGCGCTTAGCCGCAACAAACGGTACGGCTCGATGGCGATCAGTACGGGTACGGCGATCAGCGCGGGCAAAAAGATCCATAAAAAGTGCCGCCATTTCATACCACCCAAAAACAGCATACACAGCATCAGCGCGCCCACGCACATCGTCACCGACATATTCGGTTCTATGATGATCAGCCCGCAAACCGCCCCGCCCGCAATCAAAACGGGCAGTACGCCTTTAAAGGTGCGCATATTGCCCATTCGTTCAGACATATACGCAGAGGCAAAAACGATAAAGCCGTATTTTGCCAGCTCTGACGGTTGTACCGTGATCGGGCCTACCCCTATCCAACGGGTCGCGCCGTAGTTGCTTTTGCCCACCCCCGGCACGAACACCAAAGCAAGCATAACCACGGGAAGCAAATAGCAAACCCAACGCACCCGTTTCCCCTTTAATTTTTGATAGTTAAAAAAGCCCAGCCCGATCATCGCGCCCAGCCCCAAAACGAAGCCAATCAGCTGTTTTTTCATAAAATAAAAGGAATCGCCGTACTGAACCTCGGCATTGTAGCAGCTGGCGGAATACACCGCCACTACTCCGAACCCCGCAAGCAAAGCGGTGAGGACAGGAATCAGCAGGTCACCGTATATCCTGCTTTTCTTCGATAAATTCTTCATCATCCTTTCCTTCGTCCGCTTGCCCGCCCGTTTGGTTGCTTGCTCGATTGTTCATTTGCTCGTCCGTCGCACTGTCTGTCGTCCCGTCCGTCGCCTCGTCCGCTTGGACGCCCGCAGGGGCGTTAAATTGAGTATCGGTTAAATCCTCCCGCGGAAACGCGCGTACAATTTCCGCAAAGGTATCCCCCCGTTCTTCATAGCCTGAAAATTCGTCAAAGCTGGCGCTGGCGGGGCTTAAAAGAACCGTTTGCCCGTGTTTTGCCAAAGCGTTTGCTATCCCCACGGCAAAGCGAAAGCCCGAACAAAGCGTAACCGACGTATATCCGCAGCGCATTGCCGCCGCCATCAGCTTGAATCGGTTTTCCCCGTACAGCACCGCGTGTATCACTTTGGTTTTGGGTAAAACGGAAAACAGCTGGTCGTAATCGTATCCCTTATCCTTACCGCCGAGCAGCAATACCGTTTCCTCGCGCATACAACCGACCGCCTTCACTGTCGCGTCAACGTTCGTCCCCTTCGAATCGTCCACGTAGGTAATTCCGTTTTGACTGCAAACCTTCTCCAAACGGTGCTTGATCCCCTTAAAGGAAGTAAGTGCGCCGACAATCCGCTGAGTGGATACCCCCAGCACTTTGGCGGCGGCGATACACGCCAATGCGTTTTGTATATTATGTACCCCCTCGCACGGAAGTTCGGTTGCCGTCATCAGCCGCTCCTCCCCGAAATATAGCCCTCCGTTTTCCAAATAGGCGCCGCTCACCTTTTCCCGCACGGAAAACCAAAGGACGCGCGCACGCGTTCCGTCCGCCATTTTTCTAACGATGGGATCGTCGTAGTTTAACACGGCATACTCCGCCTCCGTCAGGTTTTTAAGCAAACGGGATTTTAAGTAAATATAATTTTCCATATTGTAATGGCGGTTGAGGTGGTCCTCCGTCACGTTTAGCACTACGCCGACGTGCGGTCGAAGTGATTGCAGCGTTTCCAGCTGAAAGCTGGACACCTCCACTACCGCCACCTTTTCCCCGTCTTCATCCACGCAAGAAAGCATCGGCGTACCGACGTTTCCGCACGCCACCGCCGAAAAGCCTCCCTCGCGCAAGGTCTGTTCCAGCATGGAAACGGTGGTCGTCTTTCCGTTCGTCCCCGTCACCGCAACCGTCAACCCGCGAAAATAGCGGGCGGCAAGCTCCATTTCCCCGACTACGGCGCGCCCCGCGCGCTTAAAAGCAATCGCCGTCGGATGATCGACGGGAATTCCCGGACTTAACACCAGCACGTCGCAACGTTCTGGCATTTTTTCCAAATCCTCAGCCTTGATCGGATCCGCGCCCAGCTGTTGTAAAATTTTTAAATTCTTTTCCGCTACGCCGCCCACTACGTCGTCGTAAACGTACGTCTTTGCCCCCTTTTGCAAAAGGAACTTTGCCGCGGCAAAGCCCGAACGGGATAACCCCAACACAAAAAACACCTGTCTTGACGGAAACATATTCCCTCCTTATTGTTTCTTTCCTTAAAAAATCCTTTTACACTACGGACAGCACGCACAGCGCGCTCAACAGCCCCGTGATAACGGAGTAAGCATAGGAGATTTTCCCCTCCGAATACCCCTTTTGCTGAAAATGGTGATGAATGGGCGCCATCAAAAACACTCGCTTCCCGCCCGTCGCTTTATAGTATATTACCTGAATAATTACGCTTATGACGCTGACGGCGAACATCGCCCCGACAAGCGGCACAAACAGCGCGCCGCCCGAAAACGCGGCGATACACGCGGCAAACCCGCCGAGGGAAAGAGAGCCCGTATCCCCCATAAATACGGACGCCTTGGAAACGTTAAAAATCAGATATGCCGCCAAGCCGCCCACAAGGCAAAAACAGAGCGCGGCAAGCGTTCCGTTCCCCTTTGTCATTAGACAAAAAATCCCGTAGAACAGAAAATACGGCGTAGAAGTTCCCGCCGCCAAGCCGTCCAATCCGTCCGTGAGGTTGACGGCGTTGACCGTCGCCAAAAACAAGAAAATGACAAGCGGGATAATCCAGTATTTACAATTTATCCATTTTTGAAAAAAGGGAATCAGCACCCGAGTATGCCCCGCGTTGAAGGCGTAAACGGCTGCAAAAACGGCGACCAAAGCCTGAAAGGAAAATTTTTGCCAAGCGCGCAGACCCAAATTTCGTTTTCGTACTTTTTTTAAGATATCGTCCAAAAAACCGACGGCAAGGTAGGCAAGCCCGACGGAGCAAGTGACCAAAAAATCCCGATCGGCGGGGCGAAACAAAAGCGCGCAAGCCAAGACTGCCGCAGGGATAAACGCAAGCCCGCCCATCGTCGGCGTGCCGCTTTTAGACGTGTGTTCTTTCACGTAGGAAAGGATATTTTGTCCCAGACCGATCCGTTTCAGCAATGGGATCAACAACAAACAAAAGGCAAACGAAAGCAAGAAGGCGACCACCGCCGCCGACAAATAAAGCCGCATAACCGATACCGCGCGAAATTATAAAAAGGGGTTTTCGCGCTTTTTCTCCATACATTTTTTGATTATATCATCGTCTTTAAAGGCGTATTTTATACCCATAATCTCTTGATATTCCTCCCCGCCTTTGCCCGCCACCAGCAACACGTCCCCCTTTTTGATAAAATCCAACGCATAATCTATGGCTTTTTTACGGTCGGGTACGACGACGTAATCGGTAGAAAAGCGGCGGTAGCCCTTTTCGATATCCGCAATGATATCCAACGGGTCTTCATATCTTGGATTATCCGAAGTAAGCAGGGAAAAATGCGCCAGCTTTGCCGCACGCTCCCCCATCAGCGGCCGCTTTTCCTTGTCGCGATTGCCGCCGCAGCCGAACAGACAAACCAGCCTGTTTTTACAATGTTTTTTCAATGCGGAAAGAGATTTTTCCAGCCCGTCGGGAGTGTGCGCGTAATCGACGAAGATTTCCGCACCGTGAAATTCGGCAACCCGTTGCAATCTGCCCGTTACCGCCATCAGCCCCGCCAGCCCCTCTCGCACGGCAGCGGCGGAAAAACCAAGCTCTCTTGCGCACGTCGCCGCCGCCAGCGCGTTGTAAACGTTATGCCTGCCCGTAAGGTTGACGGACACCCTGCAAAGATCGTCGTTGACGTTCAGCATACATTGCGAGCCATACAAATTTTCGTGCGTCAAAATGGCAAAGGCGTCCGCGGGCAAATCCAGCCCGTACGTCACTGTCGCCGCGCCCTCCCCCGTTTTTTGTTCAGAACGGAGCTCGGCAATCGCCCGTCCCAGCCCGTCGTCGGCATTGACGATCGCCGTTTGGCAAACCTTGGGCAAAAACAGCTGCATTTTGGCGCGGGCATAGCTCTCTTTGTCTTTAAAAAAATCGAAATGGTCTTGCGTTAAGTTGGTAAAAATGCAGGCTCGGAAGGCGATCCCTTCCGTCTTTTTATAAAAGAGCGCGTGCGCGGAAACCTCCATCACCACCCAGCGCACCCCCTCTTTTACCATATCGGCAAGCACCTCTTGCAAAAAAATCGGGTCGGGCGTGGTCAGCTCGGGCGCGATTTTTTTATGCGCGTAACAAATTCCCAGAGTTCCGATCACCCCCACCGAGCCGCCACCCGCTTTTACGATTGAGGACAGCATATGCAACACGGTAGTTTTGCCGTTCGTCCCCGTCACGCCGATCATTTGCAGCTTGCTTGCTGGATTGCCGTAGAAATTCGCAGCCGTCAGACTCATTGCCGCGCGGGAATCTTGCACCAACAGCTGAGGGACGGGCAGATCAAGCTCCCGCTCTACCACCAACGCCGCCGCACCGCGGGATACGGCGTGCGCCGCAAACCCGTGCGAATCCGTCCTTCCGCCCGTTAGGCAAAAAAATAACTCTCCCTTTTCGCACAGCCTACTGTCCGCGCACAGTCCTTCGATTTCTATCTTAGACAAATCCAATCCGCTTGCGCTCGCCGAGCCGCCCTCGTCCCTCGCGCCCTCGCCGTTTGCCTCGCCGCCCACCACGGAAAAGGAAATCCCTTTCATAATTTCCGATAATCGCATCATCTCACCCCTTCGACTTTTCTTCCTAACATATTCTATTCGGCGTTTTGCGGCGGTATGTTTTTTAAGGAGATAATCCCGTCGAAAATTTCCCTCGCGCAGGGTGCGGCGACAACGGAGCCGTAATACGCGCCCTTCGGTTCGTCCACGATCACAAGCGCAAGGTATTTCGGCGCGTTTGCGGGGAAAAACCCGACGAAGGACGATACGTATTTCCCAACAGCAATCCTACCGTTTTCGTATTTTTGCGCCGTTCCTGTTTTACCGCCCACGCGATAGCCATCAATATACGCCTTTTTACCGCTTCCGTCGCGGACTACCCCTTCCAGCATCGCCGCCACCTTTTGAGAGGCTTGCTCGCTGATCGTTCTATTTTTCAACGTCCGTTCCGACTTTTGCAACACGTACCCGTCGTCCGCGTAAATTTCTTTTACCAAACGCGGAACGTAATAGTACCCGCCGTTGATCGCCGCCGCCGTTGCGCAAGCCAGCTGCACGCAGGATACCGCAATCGTCTGTCCAAACCCGATACGGGCAAGATCGCACCCGCGGACTATGCTTTCGGCAAGCAACAACCCGTACGCCTCCCCTTGATAATCTATCCCCGTGCGCTTCCCAAACCCAAACGCGGACAAATACTGATAAAACGTCTTTGTCCCAAGCGACAGCGCAATATCCGTAAAGCACGGGTTACAGCTATTGTTGAGCGCGTCGGACAAGCGTTGGTTAGAGTGCTTTCCGTTGGCGTGATTGCTCCAACATTTTACCGTAGTCCCGTCAACCGCGCGGGTGCGGGAGCTGGGATAAACGTAATTTTCCGAAAACGCCTTGGGATTTCCGCGTAACGCTTCTTCGATGTTTGCCGCCGCCGTAATCACCTTGAAGGTAGAGCCCGGCTCGTACACGTCGCAAACGATTTTATTCCTCGACAGCGCGTTTAGGGTTGCGATATCGTCGCGCGGAATATCGTTAAGATCGTAAGCAGGATAGTTTGCCATAGCCAGCACCTCAAAGGTGTTTGGGTCTAACACGATACATTCCGCCGACGTGGGAGAATACGTTTCCGCAACCCGACGCAACGCGCTTTCCGCCACCGCTTGTATGCCGTAATCGACGGTCAGGCGCACGTTATAGCCGTCCTCCGCCGCCCGATACGCCGCCACAGCGCCCTCTAATTCGATCCCCACCAAGTCCGTTTCATACAACAGCTCCCCGTCCTTGCCGCGCAAATATTCGTCGTAATATTTTTCCACGCCCGTCGTACCCGTGTTATCCGAGGACGTAAACCCCAGCACTTGGCAAAGGGAGTCCCCCTTTGGATATACGCGGGCATTATCCCGCGAATAGTACACCCCTTCGGGGGCAAGCGAAACCAGCTTTTCGATCTTGTCCTTACTCACCTTCCGCGCCACCGTGACTTCGGAAGCCTTTTTCTTTTCCAGCTTTGACAAAATAGCCCCCTCGTCCCCTTCTAACGCGGAGGCAAGCAGGCGAGCCGTTTTCACCTTGTCCTTGACGGCGTTCGACCGTGCGAATACGGTATAATAGCTGTCGTTTTCGACAAGCGGAACTCCGTTTCGATCGACGATCGTACCCCGTTTTGCCACCACGGGGATTTCGCGAGTCCATTGATCGAGGGCGCGCACGGCAAGCCCCTCCTGCCAGATGACCTGCACGTAAAAATATCTACCCCCTAAAAGGCAAAAAAGAAAGGTTACCGCCAGCAATATGGCGAATAACCTCTTTCGTAAAACCGATATCGAATAATCGTTATTAAATTTTTTGATAACCTTTTACCCCTTTTTCTCAGTCTGCAATTTGAATCATACCCTGCGATTCGGCGTATTGACGAATCGTTTCTTCGGAGGTAGCGTTTCTAATTCTTTCTTCGATTTCCGCTCTTTGTTCGATCAATTCTTGGTTCTTTTGTTCTAATTTTTCTACCTTCAAACGCTTTTGGCGAATGATGTTAGAGTTAATCCCAATCACCGTCAGCATCACGATTACCACTGCGACAAACGCGGCGATCATCGCCTTTGCAAAGGTATTCAGCGAATATTGTACGCTTGCTACCGCAACCGCTTGGGGCGCTTGAACGGGCTGCGCGACAACACGCGCGGGCGTTTCCATTACGGGCGCGACGGGTGCAACAGGCGCAACCGGCGCGTTCATTTCGATCGCTTTGTCCAACGCCTCGGGCGTAAAGATAGACATATCTTCGCGAGGGCGAACGAACTCCGTCACCTTCGGCTGTTGCGTAAAGGTGCTTTCAGCGGGGCGTTCGGGCGCTAAAACAGACGCGCGCGGCGCAAAAACGCGTTCGCTCTCCTCTTCAAATTGAGCAAACTGTTCCGCTTCGGCGTTCAGCAATCTTTGGTAACGTTCATTTATTTGTGCGTTATGTAAAGCCGCTGCCTCGTCGCGGGCGGCGGGATCAGCAATACGTTCTCTTTCCAATACCGTATCCATCTTCTTGTTGCTCCTTCTCGTTTTTCTCTT
>JAZKXM010000062.1:0-1654 GCA_045611585.1 Candidatus Scatosoma sp.
CCGCTACCGCCTTTCGCCTGCCCCGAATTACCCGTGGCGTTTAGAGTCGTTCTCGCCCCGTCCGTAACGACAGACACGGCATTTTTCAAAAGTACGCTCACACCATACGAAGAAGCAAAGCCCTTTGCGGCTTGGATGCCACCATTTAAAATTTCCTCTATCGTCAAACCTGAAAGTCGGGAAAATTCCTTGACGTGCGGCGTACATATCACGTCGCATTTTTTATTTTGTAAAAGCTCGCCAAGCGTATCGCCCGCAAACTGCGCAAGGCTATTTAAACCGTCCGCGTCTAAAATCAACCTGCCTTCGTAGCGTTCCAAAAGGAATTTCACCCCTTGAAATACCTCTTTCGACACACCCATGCCCATACCGTAGGCAATGCTATCGTAATCGAGCAGTTGCTCCATAATTTCCGCATTGAACGCATACCTGCCCCCTTCGTTTAAGGCTCTTAATAAAATTTCCGGGGCTTTCAATGCGTAGAGATGCAACACGGCTTTGGGCACAAAGAGCGTCGTATAGCCCGCCCCCGAGCGCAAACAAGCCGCCGCCGACAAATACGCCGCGCCCGTGTAAGCCTCACTACCGCCGACGATCGCCGCCCTTCCGTAAACCCCTTTATGGGTATTGCGCTTGCGAATAGGCAATATGGCTTTCACGAGCGCCCTATCCGTCAAAACGGCATACTCCTTTTCAGGCAACGTAATGCCGATATCTACACGCTTGATTTCTCCTGCGTAATCGATGCCATCGTTCAAAAGCACACCCGTCTTAATTTCCCCGATGCAAAGGGTTACGTCTGCACAAACGGCAACGTCGCAAACCCTGCCGTTTTCACCGTTTACCCCCGAAGGAATATCCGCGGAAAGTACCTTCGCCCCACGTTTTCTTTGTTCGTTTATCCATGCAACCGCATCCCGCTCTTTTCCTTCGAGTGAGCCGTGAAAACCCGTGCCGAATAAACAATCGACAATCACCGCGTAATCCTTTTGTGGCAGCTCCGTAAAACAAACGCCGCCCATTTCTTCCCAAGCCTGCTTATTGACGGCGCAATCGTTAGAAAACTTTTCCGCAAGGCAAACCGTCTCCGCACCCCGCGCACTCTTTTTTAAAAACTGGGCGCAAACAAAGCCGTCGCCGCCGTTGTTTCCGCCGCCGCAAACGCAAAGTATCTCCCCCGTCTCCGACAGCTTTTCCGCCTCGATTGCGAGCGCCTTCCCCGCCCTTCTCATAAGCGTGAGCGAAGGGACGCCCTCTTTTTCTATTGTATGTTTATCTGCCTCGCGCATTTGCGCGCCCGTCAATACTAACATATCTGCACCGATACCTCCGCCGAGGAAAAAATTCGCTTTTCCCCGTCTATTTCCGCAAGCAACCTCCCTGCACCGTCAACGGAAAGAAGGGTAGCAGGTACGCGTTGATCGTCCAAAACAAGCGTTACGCGCTCCCCCATAAAACCGAGATAGGCAAGGTATTCCTTCATCGTCCTCTCCTTTAAAAGTTCCCCGATTAACCGCTCGGTCACCTCTTCTACGGAAAAGGTTTTTCCCGTTTGCGAAAATACCGAGGTTGCAATGTCCGCAAGCTCTCCCTCAAAGGTGTTGTTCACGTTTAACCCCACCCCCCCCACTCAGAACGAGACATTATGGTCCTG
>JAZKXM010000063.1:0-2604 GCA_045611585.1 Candidatus Scatosoma sp.
GGGGATTTGGGGCAAGAGGAAGGGCTTGATGGATGAGCGGCGGCGGGCGGCGAGGTGGATTCGTAAAAAAATAAAAAATTTTTTATCTTTTTTTGTTTAGAGGGGAAAATTGTTGGTTACATATAATTGTAAATAAATGAAAGCGGTGGAAAACCGCACAAAGGAGAAGACAATTATGGCAGGAAAAGTTATCGGTATCGACCTTGGTACGACCAATTCGTGCGTGGCGGTTATGGAAGGCGGCGAGCCCGTCGTTATTACAAATGCGGAAGGGGCAAGAACGACTCCGTCCGTCGTTTCGTTCCAAAAGGACGGATCGCGCGTCGTTGGGCAGGTGGCAAAGCGTCAAGCCGTTGCCAACCCCGACAGAACAATCATTTCGATCAAAAGACATATGGGGTCTGATTATAAAGTAAACGTGGACGGAAAAGGGTATTCCCCTCAGGAAATTTCCGCAATGACCCTTGCAAAATTGAAGGCGGACGCGGAGGCGTATTTGGGACAAAAAGTGACGGAAGCGGTCATCACCTGTCCTGCGTATTTCTCCGACTCGCAACGTCAGGCAACCAAAGACGCGGGGAAGATCGCGGGCTTGAACGTACTTCGTATCATCAACGAGCCTACTGCGGCGGCGCTTGCGTACGGTCTTGATAAGGACAAGGGCGGCAAGGTAATGATCTACGACCTTGGCGGCGGTACGTTCGACGTATCCATTTTGGAGATTTCGGACGGCGTATTTGAGGTTTTGGCGACCAACGGCGACACCAAGCTTGGCGGTGACGATTGGGATAACAAGATTATCGACTATTTGGTAGATGAATTCAAAAAGACCAACGGCGTCGATCTTCGTAAGGATAAGATCGCTATGCAGCGTTTGAAGGAATTTGCGGAAAAGACGAAGATCGAGCTTTCCACTATGAATTCGACGGACGTCAACATTCCGTTTATTTCGATGACGTCGGAAGGGCCTTTGAATCTGGACATTACGCTTACCAGACAAAAATTTGAAACGATGACGGCAGACCTTCTCAACAGAACGGTAGAACCTATGCGTGCGGCTATGCGCGACGCGGGGCTGTCCTATAACGATATCGACAAGGTGATCTTGGTCGGCGGTTCGACGCGTATGCCCGCCGTTGTGGCGAAGGTGCGCGAAGTGACGGGTAAAGAACCTTTCCGTGGGATTAACCCTGACGAATGCGTTGCAATCGGCGCGGCGATCCAAGGCGGCGTTTTGACGGGCGAGGTGAAGGACGTACTTCTTTTGGACGTTACTCCTTTGTCCCTCGGTATCGAAACGCTTGGCGGCGTGTTCACCCGTATCATTGACAGAAATACGACGATCCCCGTTAAAAAGAGCCAAATCTTCTCGACAGCGGCTGACAACCAAACCAGCGTAGATATCCACGTTTTGCAAGGCGAACGCGAATTCTGTAAAGATAACAAGACCCTTGGCAACTTTATGCTGTCGGGGATTGCGCCCGCTCGCCGTGGGATTCCTCAAATTGAGGTTACGTTCGATATCGACGCAAACGGTATCGTACACGTTACCGCGCAGGATAAAGGCACGGGCAAATCGACGGATATCACCATCACCTCCTCGACCAACCTTTCCGAAGAAGAAATTGAAAAGGCGGTAAAAGAAGCCGAACAGTTTGCGGAAGAAGATAAAAAACGTAAGGAAAAGGTAGATAACAAGAACAAGCTGGACGGTATGATCTTCTCGGTTGAACAGACGATGGGTGAGGCTGGCGACAAGCTGGACGACAGCGATAAGGCGACGTTGCAGGCGGCGATTGACGCGGCGAAAACGGAGCTTGCTTCCGATGACGACGACCGTATCAAGGCGGCTTACGACAAGCTGATGCAGGACGTACAGCCCGTGTTTGCGAAGCTGTATCAAGCGAACGGCGGTGCAAATCCCGATATGGGAACGACGACGGACGGTGATACCGAATTCCATCAATAATCCGCGTTGGCGAAGGGCTGAAACGCCCGAACGGGATTAAAAAGAAAAGAGAACTGAAAAATGCGGTCGGGTTTGGCGGTTGCCAAACCCGTACGGCGTATTTTTAGGAGAGTTGACCTATGGCGGATAAAAAAAATTATTACGAGATACTCGGCGTAGATAAAAAGGCGACGGACGCGGAAATTAAGTCGGCTTATCGAAAGCTGGCGATGAAATATCACCCCGACCGTAACCAAGGCAACGAAGAGGCGGCGGAAAAATTTAAAGAAATTAACGAAGCAAACGAAACGCTGTCCGACGCGCAAAAGCGCGCCGCATACGATTACGAGCTGGAACACCCTGGTATGGGCGGGTTTGGCGGCTTTGGCGGCGGCGCGGGCTTTGAGGATATTTCGGATATTTTCAGCAGCTTTTTCGGCGGCGGGTTCGGTGGTGGCGGATTCGGCGGCAGAACGGCGCAATCGGCAGTCGGCGAGGATATTCAGTTGCAGATGAGCCTTTCCTTTATGGACGCGGCGAAAGGGTGTAGAAAGACGGCAAGATATACCCGTAACGAACCGTGCGCGGCGTGTAAAAGCACGGGCGCGAAAGGCGGGACGGCGTTTTCTACCTGCTCGCGTTGCGGTGGTAAAGGG
>JAZKXM010000064.1:0-3731 GCA_045611585.1 Candidatus Scatosoma sp.
CCAAGGCTTGGATAAAATAGCGATCGTGCGAAACAAACAGAACCGTGCCGTCAAACGCCTTCAACGCCTCCTCCAAGCTTTCACGCGCAGGCAAATCGAGGTGGTTTGTCGGCTCGTCCAACAAAAGGGTATTTCCTTGCTCGCATTCAAACACAGCCAAGGCAAGCTTTGCCCGCTCCCCACCCGAAAGCATACGCACTTTTTTGTCCATATCCCCTGCGTCCAATTTGGCTTGTGCAAGGATGTTTCGCACCTTCGTTTGATCCCACAAAACGTGCCTACCCCACAGCTCTTCCAGCACCGAATTGTTGGGGTCGAGGTTAGCATTTTCTTGATCGTAATAAGCAATTTTGACAAATCTACCCCGCTTGATCGCTTCGTTTTTCCCGCGGACAATTTCTCTAATGAGGGTAGATTTCCCCGTGCCGTTATCCCCGACGACGGCGCATTTTTCCCCACGCATCAGCGTAAAACACACTTCCTTTAACAACACCTTTTCGCCAGCGCAAAGCCGCAGCCCGTCCACGTCCAACACCTTTTCATAAGGGCGGTCTTGATAGGAAAAAGAAAATCTTGGCGGAGTGGGCGGCAAAACGGGTTTTTCCACCAGCTCCATCTTTTCCAACGCCTTCCTGCGCGATTGCGCCATCTTCGTTGTAGAAGCGCGAACCAAATTGCGATCGACGTAGTCCTGCATGTGCGCCCGTTCCTCTTGCTGCTTTTCGTATTCCTTCATCAAGCGCGCGTTGCGTTCCGCTTTTAACACCTTGTATTTGCTGTAATTCCCTTTAAAGGTCAACAGCTTTTTGTTTTCGATTTCCGCAATTTGCGTGGTCAGCTTGTCCAAAAAATACCGATCATGCGAAACGGTGAGGATCGCCCCCTTAAAGGTCGATAAATAATCCTCCAACCAAAACAGAGTTTTCATATCCAAATGGTTTGTCGGCTCGTCCAAAATCAGCAGTTCAGGCTCTTCCAACAACAGCTTGCACAGCTTTAAACGGGTCTTTTCCCCGCCCGACATGGTAGAAATAATTTGATCGTACCGCGCCGAAAAGCCCATTCCGTTCAAGACGGTGCGGATACGAATTTCGTAATGATAACTGTCCCGCGCCGCGATTTGTCTATTCAAGGAATCGTATTTTGCGGACAGAGCGCGAAACTGCTCGCTGCCCTCTCCCGCCTGCGCAATTTTTTCTTCCGTTTCCCGCAACGCCTCAATGGCGCGGATATCCTCGCGGAAGATCTCTCGCATTTCTTCAAATACGGAATTTTGCGAATCGTACCCGCCGTTTTGGGCAAGATACCCTATCCGCGCGCCGTTCTTTTTGAAAATACTGCCGCTTTCAACGTCCAGCTCGCCCAGCATCAGCCGTATGAGGGTGGTTTTCCCCTCCCCGTTTGCGCCGATCAGCCCAATGCGATCCCCTTCGTTGACAGAAAAGGAAATATTTTCCAACAGCGGCGTTCCGCCAAAACCGAAGGATACGTTGTCCAAAGATAATAACATACTTCTCTCCGTTAAAAAAGTAAAATCAACTCCGCCCATTTTCGGGACTTTTTTGAAAAACTGCACACAATAAGGGTATGAAACAAAGGAAACAAAACGCCCTCAACGCCATTCGCGCGATGGAAGAACGCCTTGCCTACGCCCCGCCCGATCAAGCCGCCCGTTTGACGGCAAAATTAGTGGAAATGAAGGGCAAACTGTTTAAAAATCCCCCGTGAAATTTATTCGCGAAATTTATTCGTAAAATTCGCCAAAACAGGAATTTAAAAATCCCATTCGGGGATATATTTTTCTCCGCTGGACGAACGTTCTTGGGCGAACAGTCTGTCCTCTAAACCGAGCGCAAACGCCTCCTCCACTACGCCGCCGTATTCGCGTGCGGTCACGCGGCGGTGTAATTCGGGGAATTTTTCAATCTCCCCAAAGGGGGTATATTGACTCATAAGACTAACGTAAACGGTTGAGGGCAGCTCCTCTTTGATCCAACGCAAAATTCTTTTTGAATCAGACGCACAAAGCGGCATCACCAAATGCCGAACGATCGTCCCCGACAGCATTTTGCCCTCCTTCGTCATGGAAAGAGGCTTTTTCGCCATAAAACGAATCGCCTCCGACGCCACCTCGAAATAATCCTCTTTGCCCAAATACCGTTTGGAAAGGTTAGGATCGCAAAATTTTAAATCGGGAAGATACACGTCGATATAAGGATCAATCATCTGCAAGGTAGAAACCTTTTCATAGCCGCCGCAGTTGTAAACGACGGGGATTTTGGGTCGATAAATAGAAAATGCCGCCACCAGGTATGGAACGAAATGAGAAGGCGTGACCAACGAAATATTGTCCGCGCCCATCTCCTCCAACTCCTGAAAGATATCCGCAAGCTGACTTGGCGAAATTTCTTTGCCGCGCTTGGAGCGGGACACCTCAAAGTTTTGACAAAAGGGACAGCGCAGATTGCACCCGCAAAAAAAGACGGTGCCGCTACCCTTGTCAAAGGACAGGCAAGGTTCTTCAAAGGGGTGCAGATAATATTTTGCAATCTTCAAGCCCTTCGCGCCGCACGCCCCTACCCCCGTCAGGCGGTTTACGCCGCACTCCGTCGGGCAAAGCCGACAGCTTTTAAGGGACTGCTGCCATTCGGTTGTCAAGCACTCTTTTTCCATAAAAATATTATAGCACGAACGAAAAAAATATGCAAGCAGGGAAAGGGGGATAAGAATAAGTTGACAAAGCGCGAAAAAAGGGGTATAATAATATTCCCAATAAGCGTGCGGACAAGCCGTTTGTATGGGAACTTCGTCGCAAATCCCAACGGCGGCGATGAACTATGTTAAAAAGAGGATTTTTTACATGAAAAAGTTTTTTACCAGCGAAAGCGTCACGGAAGGCCATCCCGATAAGGTTTGCGACAACGTCTCCGACGGCATTTTGGACGCGATTTTAGCAGCCGACCCTATGGCTAGGGCGGCAATCGAGTGCGCGGCGGCGTTCGATAAACTGCTGATCATGGGCGAAGTAACCACGACGGCAAACATTGATTATGAAAAAACGGCGCGCCAAATCATTAAAGAAATCGGTTACGATTTCGGTTCTTTTTCGTATGACAAATGCGAAATTATCGTGGCTGTCCACAGTCAGTCCCCCGATATTGCAATGGGCGTCAACGCGTCCATGGAAAAGAAGGCGGGCGGCAGCGAGGAGGATCAGTTAGGCGCAGGCGATCAGGGTATGATGTTCGGGTTTGCTTGCCGCGAAACGAAAGAATTGATGCCCCTTACCATGTCCCTTGCGCACCGCTTGGCAAAACGTTTGACGGACGTTAGAAAGGAAGGAATTTTGCCCTATCTCCGTCCGGACGGAAAAACGCAGGTCACCGTCGAATACGACGACGGCGTTGCAAAGCGAGTGGATGCCATCGTCGTTTCCGCACAGCATAACGCAGAGGTTTCTCAACAGCAGATTAAAGAAGATATCAAACGATTTGTCATTGACGAGATCGTCCCCGCAAATTTGATGGACGAAAACACCAAAATTTTCGTCAACCCGACGGGTCGGTTTGAAATCGGCGGCCCCGAAGGCGACAGCGGCTTGACGGGTAGAAAGATCGTCGTGGATACCTACGGCGGCAGATGCGCACACGGCGGCGGCGCGTTTTCGGGCAAAGACCCTACCAAGGTGGATAGAAGCGCGGCGTATTATTGCCGCTATATCGCGAAAAACC
>JAZKXM010000065.1:0-8453 GCA_045611585.1 Candidatus Scatosoma sp.
TTTTTCAAAACGCTCGAAACAGCGTAGATGAAATATGCCTGAATATCATTACAGTAAAGGATTTGCGCTATTTATCCTGCCAGCTTTGCGCGGACTATTTTGACCTGTTTTCTAACTATTCTTTATAAGAAATAATCAAATTTTAAAAACAAAAGTTAAAAAATAAAAAATATTTTCTAAAATTCCCTTTAAAACGCTTGATTTTTTATAAAACATTGAGTATAATAATAAAGCTGTTGTTCAGCGAAAAATAAATTGCTACTGTGGCTCAGTCGGTAGAGCAGCTGATTCGTAATCAGCAGGTCGCCGGTTCAAGTCCGGCCAGTAGCTCCAAAAAAGCAATCGAGTTTTATCGGTTGCTTTTTTCTTTATCTTTTTGGTTTTCATAGATTTTAGCATAGAAAAAACATCGCCTGAAAAGACGACGTTTTTTCGTTTTGTTTATTTAATTTAGTACATACCGCCCATATCGCCGCCGCCAGCGGGAGCTGCTGCGGGAGGAGTGGGGATATCCGTAACAATGCTTTCCGTCGTTAAGAGGGTTGCTGCAACGGACGCTGCGTTTTGAAGAACGGATCTCGTCACCTTCGTCGGGTCGATGATACCGCATTCGACCATGTCGCAATATTTGTTGTTCAGCGCGTCATAGCCACAGTTGGGCTTTTTAGAGGTCAGCACTTTGTCAACGATTACGCTGCCGTCAAGACCTGCGTTTTTCGCGATTTGTCTGATAGGTTCTTCCAACGCTTTCAAGACGATGCAAGCGCCCGTCTTTTCGTCGCCATTCATGCTTGCAACCAGTTTTTTAACGGTGGGAACAGCCGAAAGAAGGGCGGAGCCGCCACCGGGGACGTAGCCTTCTTCGACCGCTGCGCGCGTTGCCGCAAGGGCGTCGTCGATACGCAGTTTCTTTTCTTTCATTTCCACTTCCGTAGCCGCGCCGACGCTGATAACTGCTACGCCGCCCGCAAGCTTCGCAAGACGTTCTTGCAATTTCTCTCTGTCATAATCGGATTTGGTTTCCGCAATTTGCGATTTGATCGAAGCGATACGTTCTTTGATGTCTGCCGCTTCGCCTGCGCCGCCGATAATCGTCGTGTTTTCTTTATCTACGCGAACGGTTGCGGCTCTACCCAGCATATCGGGGGTGACGTCTTTAAATTCGATACCGAGATCGGAAGAAACGACTTGACCGCCCGTCAAAATGGCGATATCGCGGAGCATTTCTTTTCTTCTGTCGCCAAACCCAGGGGCTTTTACCGCGACCGAATTGAACACGCCTTTCAGCTTGTTGACGATCAACGCCGCAAGTGCGTCGCCTTCGACGTCCTCAGCGATTATGAGCAGCTTCGCGCCCTGCTGAGCGAGGGGTTCGATAATAGGCAAAATTTCTTGCAAGGAAGAAACTTTTTTATCCGTAATAAGAATATAGGGGTTCTCAATGACCGCTTCCATTTTGTCCGTATTGGTAACAAGATAAGCCGACGCATAGCCGCGATCGAATTGCATACCTTCAACGGTGGAGAGTTCGGTGTTCATGGATTTACCTTCTTCAACGGTGATTACGCCGTCTTTGCCGACGATTTCCATCGCGTTTGCGATCAATGCGCCGACTTCGGGGTCGCCCGCAGAAATAGATGCAACCTGCTCGATTGCCTTTTGGCTTTCAACCGATTTGGAAATGCTCTTCAAATATTTGACGATCGCATCGACAGCTTTTTTGATACCTTCTTTCAAAATAACGGGGTTTGCGCCCGCGGCAAGGTTTTTCAAACCCTCACGAACGATTGCCTGCGCCAATACGACAGCGGTAGTGGTGCCGTCACCTGCTACGTCGTTCGTTTTGGTGGAAACTTCTTTAACAAGCTGCGCGCCCATATTTTCAAAGGGATCGCTCAGTTCGATTTCCTTTGCGATGGTCACGCCGTCGTTGGTGATGAGGGGAGCGCCGAATTTTTTATCCAAAACGACGTTTCTGCCCTTGGGGCCCAACGTAATCTTTACGGTGTCCGCCAAAATGTTGACGCCCGTTTCCAATGCTTTTCTCGCTTCTTCTCCGTATTTAATCTGCTTTGCCATAATTATTTCTCCTTTTCAATTAGTCCTCGACAACGGCGAGGATATCGCTCTGTTTGATGATGGTAAATTCTTTTCCATCTACTTTAAAATCCGACCCTGCGTATTGAGAACAAAGCACTTTATCGCCGACTTTCACCTGCATTACAATTTCTTTTCCGTCGATAATCCCACCAGGGCCAACGGCGACAACAACGCAAGTTTGGGGCTTTTCTTTGGACGCGGCGGTCAGATACAGTCCGCTTTTCGTCTTTTCTTCAACGGGTGCGCTTTCTACGACCACTTTGTCGAATAAGGGTTTAATAGTCATAAATATTCCTCCGAATTTTTCCGCGTTTCGCCCGTTATGTATTCGGTGGCGAACGCGTAATTATTTTTTACTCTTTTATTATAACCGTTTTTTGCACACAGTCAAACACAAAATTTGGAAAAAGAAAAATTTTTTTATATTTTTGCCAAAATTTTTTTATTATTGAGCGTTGTGGCGCGAGAAATCAAGGTGAAAGTATTGATTTTTGCAAAAAAATGTGTTATAATACAAAATGAGATATTTCGTAGAGGAGGCGGACGCCTACAATGAACAAATGGGATAAACGTTTTATGCAATTAACGGAAACGGTTGCCACTTGGTCCAGCTGCTTTCAAGAAAACCGTCAAGTCGGCGCGATTATCGTAATGGATAAACGAGTGATGACGACGGGCTATAACGGAGCACCTGCGGGCGTGTTGAACTGTAAAGAGCGCGGAGAGTGTATGCGCCGAAAGCTGAACGTGGCAAGCGGCACCAAGCACGAGCTTTGTTATGCCGTTCATGCTGAACAAAACGCCATTATTCAGGCGGCGAAGCACGGGATTTGTATTGATGGCGGTACTTTGTATTGTACTCATCAGCCCTGCGTAATTTGCGCGAAAATGATTATCAACGCGGGCATAAAGCGGGTTGTCTATAAAGAGGGGTATCCCGACGAATTCTCTTTGCAGCTCTTTAGCGAATCGGGCGTATCCGTAGAAAAATACGAAGAATAATAAAAAATAAGGAAGTGTAAAAAATGAATCCTATCGTTACGTTTGAAATGGAAAACGGAAAAACTTTTAAAGCTGAACTCTATCCCGAAAAAGCGCCGAACACGGTAAACAACTTTTTGTCCCTTGTGAACAAAGGGTATTATAACGGGTTGATCTTTCACCGCGTGATTGCGGGCTTTATGATTCAAGGCGGAGATCCCCAAGGCAACGGAACGGGTGGCCCCGGCTATCATATCAAAGGAGAGTTCTCCTCCAACGGCTTTAAGCAAAACGATATTGGACACGCACGCGGCGTTCTTTCCATGGCGCGCGCGCAGCATCCTAATTCCGCAGGGTCGCAATTTTTCGTGATGCACGAGGACGCCGATTATTTGGACGGGCAATACGCGGCGTTCGGGAAGGTGACCGAAGGGCTTGAAGTTGTTGATGAAATTGCGTGCGTTAAAACGGATTGGAGCGATCGTCCGTATGAAGATCAAAGAATGAAAAAAGTGACCGCCGAAACGTTCGGCGTCGAATATCCCGACCCTGAAAAGGCGTAAAAAGGAGTGGAAATGGATTATTCTATCTATCAAAATCCGTTGACGGGGCGGTATGCAAGCAAGGAAATGCAACACGCTTTTTCGGATGAAAAACGCTTTAAGCTGTGGCGAAAGCTGTGGGTTGCGCTTGCCGAAGCGGAAATGGAGCTGGGCTTGAACGTTACCCAAGAACAAGTAGATGAACTGAAAAAATATGCAGACGAGATTGATTTTGAACTTGCCGCTAAATTTGAAAAGGAAGTGCGGCACGACGTTATGGCGCACGTAAAAGCTTACGGCGAATATGCAAAAACCGCTATGCCTATCATTCATTTGGGCGCAACAAGCTGTTTTGTAAACTGCAACGCGGAAGCGATTATGCTGGACGAGGCGTTGGATATTATCCTTAAAAAGCTTGTCAACGTGATGGATAAACTGAAAAAGTTTGCGCTTCAATACAAGGATTTGCCCACCCTTGGATATACTCATTTGCAACCCGCGCAATTAACCACGGTTGGGAAACGCGCGACGCTTTGGTTGCAGGATTTGGAAATGGATTATGAAAACCTGATGAACGCCAAATCGCACATCAAGCTGCGCGGCGTGAAGGGGACAACGGGTACGCAAGCAAGCTTTTTAGAGCTGTTTGAAGGCGACGAAGAAAAGGTAAAGGAATTGGAGCGTCGGGTGGTTGGAAAGCTCGGCAGAGAAAAGGTTTACGGGGTCACGGGACAGACGTACCCGCGTAAGCTGGATTATAACGTTTTATGCGTTCTGTCGCAAATTGCGCAAAGCGCGTATAAATTCTCCAACGATATTCGCATTTTGCAGAGCAATAAAGAGATCGAAGAACCGTTTGGGAAATCGCAAATCGGTTCGTCGGCGATGGCGTACAAGCGTAATCCCATGCGTTGCGAAAGAATTGGCGCGCTGGCAAGATACGTCATTTCGTTGCCCGTAAATAGCGCGATTACGGCATCTACACAATGGATGGAGCGCACGTTGGATGATTCGGCTAATCGTCGGATCGTAAACGCGCAGGCATTTTTGGCGGTTGACGCAATTTTGAATATTTATATGAACGTTGCGGAAAACCTCGTCGTTTACGAAAAAATTATTGAAAAACGTATTCGCGCCGAGTTGCCCTTTATGGCGACGGAAAATATCATTATGGAGTGCGTAAAGGCGGGCGGAAGCCGTCAGGATTTACACGAGCGGTTGCGTGTTCTTTCCATGCAAGCGGGACAAACCGTCAAGGTGGAAGGGAAAGAGAATAACCTTTTGCAGTTGATTGAACAAGACGAAATGTTTGCCGCCGTCCACGGAAAGCTGAATGAGATTTTAGACACGAAAAAGTTTATCGGTCGTGCGCCTACGCAAACGGTTGAATTTATTGAAAATGAAATCGACCCTATTTTGGCCCGTCACGCCGAATGGCTTGGCGAAACGGGGGACGTGCGGATTTGACGAAGCCTTGTTTCGTAACCTTTCGTTATATTAAGGAGGAATTATGAAGAAATTGGTTTGTTTGTTGCTTTGCGCTTTGATGGCGGTAGCTTGTGCGTTCTGCATTTCTTGCGGAGATGGCGGTAAGACGGGCAACGGGCCGCAAAATGCGCCCGACGACGGTTGGACGGATAATTATTGAGAGGAAAACAGCTTATGATTTACGATATTGCCGACTTGCGCGTGTTCATTGACAATAAATATTTTTATACGGATAGATTTTGCGCGGCGTATCTTTCTCCCGATCAGGACTCGCCTTACGATATTGAGGCTAGAGCGACAGAAAAAGAGGTGGAGGAAGAAAAGCTGCTTTCCCCCAACTTTTCGGACGGATACGTGGAAAATATTTGTATTTATCGCAATCTCTGCATGCAATTACCCGTTTTGGATCGGTTTTTGATGCACGCGGCGGTGCTTTCCTATCAAGGGGAAGGATATGCGTTTTTGGGACGCAGCGGTACGGGGAAATCTACCCATACGGGGCTGTGGCTGAAATATTTAGACGGCTCGAAAATCGTCAACGGTGACAAGCCGATTATTCGGTTTGACGGGAAGGTGTTTAAAGCTTACGGCACTCCTTGGATGGGCAAGGAGGGGCGCGGCTGTAACACTTCCGTAGCGTTAAAGGGATTATGCTTTTTAGAGCAAGCAAAGGAAAATGGAATACGGCGGCTTTCCCCATCTGAAACGACCATGCGGCTATTTACGCAGCTGTTGATGCCGACGGAGGAAGAAGGCGCGGCGAAAACTTTGGAGCTTGCCGACAAGCTGATTGCTACGGTGCCGTCCTATTTATTGCGGTGCGACATTTCCGAAGAAGCGGCAAAAACCTCCTTCGAAATGATGACGGGAAAAAGTTATTTTGGACAAAAAGAAGATTAAAAAAGGGAGATAAATTATGAAAATTAAAAAAGGATTTGTATTGAGAAAGGTTGGCGGGGAAAGCGTGGTTGTTCCTGTGGGCGAAATGAGCAAAAAATTCCACGGTATGATCAACCTTAACGAAACGGGGGACTTTTTGTGGAATTTCTTTACGCAAGAACACTCGCAAGAGGAAGCCGTTGCGGCTCTTTTAAAGGAATACGACGTTGAGCAGGCAATCGCGGAAGCGGACGTAGCGAAATTTGTTGAAATTTTGCAGCAAAACGGGTTCGCTGAATAATATCTTACGGAAGGCGGGTTGTATTGAACGGTTGACTGACGCTTGATGAACTGCGGAGGCGAAACTCGCGCGGTGATAAAAGTTTGGTTTTCTTAAAACTTTGCGGGACTGATTGAAATGGTGCAAGAAGGGAATGAAAAACTGAAAATTGAAGAAGTGCTTGCCAAAGAGGGAAGATACATTGGCCCGACCGTTGGGGTGAGTATGCTGCCCATGCTGAAAAATAGGCGGGACAGTATTGTGGTGCGCCCTAAAACGGAGCGTTTAAAGCCGTTGGACGTGGCTTTGTATCACCGTGGCGACGCGTACGTTTTGCATCGCGTCATCACGCCCATTGATGGCGGGTATTTGATCCGCGGGGACAATACTTACAGCGATGAAATTATCCCAGAAGAGGACGTATTTGGCGTTTTGACGGAGTTTTTCCGTAAAAATAAGCACGTTTACTGTACGGATGAAAAATACCTCCGCTACGCAAAAAGACGGGTAAAAACGTATAAAATTCGTCGTTTTTTTGTTCGCGTCAAATGGAAAATCAAGGCGGCGATTAAAAGAGTTTTAAGGGTGTTTGGCTGGCGTAAAAAATAAGGGCAATTATTTAAAAGCACGTCTATAACGACGGCTTACAGACGAAGTAGCGGCGACGGGTATATAAAAGGGTTGTTTATGAAAAAGATAGAATTGCAAAAGGGAAAAATTTGGCTGAAAAGAGAATTGCGTCCGTATAGGAACACGATACTCTTTTTGGCTTTTTTGACGGTTGCGACAACTCTTTTCGGCTTGGCGTTCGCCTATTTGGTACGCTATTTGCTCAACAGCGCGTCGGCGGGGAATAAGGGGCGGCTGCTTACCTTTGCGGGGATCGTATTGGGGGTGCTGCTTTGCAAGATTTTTTTGCAAACTCTAAACGGATTTTTGTCTGAACGGGCGCGCGGAAAGATTGTGGCGAGCCTGCGAGCGAAATTATTTTCCAAAATTTTGCGTTCGGATTATGCTGCGGTGCAAGCTTACCACAGCGGGGAATTGTTGAACAGATTGACAACGGACGTTAGCGAAGTGGCAGTTGACAGCGTTGGGTTGCTGCAAACGGTTGCGGGAATGGTCGTACAATGCGTTGGCGCGATTGTTGCGTTGCTGACGATTGATCCGTTGTTTACGGGGATTTATGTTGTTTGCGGGTTGATCGTTGGTGGGATTTCGGCGACGTTCCGTCGCAAAATTAAAAAACATCAAACGGCATTTTTAACCGCGGATGGAGAATCGAAAGCCTTTATTCAAGAAGGGCTTTCGTCGGTGTTGACCTTAAAGGCATACGGCGCGGAAGGTAAATGCACGGAAAAGGCGGATGATTTTTCGTTAAATTATTTCAAAAAGCGTATGGCGCGCAATCGGTTGCGATCCTCCATGAACGGATTATTTTCACTGCTGAGCAATACGGGTACGATTTTTGCGGTGCTTTGGTGTAGCGTTAGCGTTTTGCGCGGAAATCAAGATTACGGTTCGATTTTGTCCGTTATTTTATTATTAATGCAGCTGCAACACCCGTTTGCGGCGTTCAGCGGAGTTGTTCCCGTCTATTATTCGCGATTGACTAGCGGGGAGCGGTTGGCGGAGCTTGACGAAATGGAAACCGAACAAACGGAAACGATCAACGCGGCGGATTTGTACGGGCGGTTGCAAGAAATTTGCTTAAAGAACGTTACCTTTAATTATGGCAGAGAATCGGTTTTGCAGGGCGCAAACGGCTCGTTAAAGAAGGGAGATATTGTTTGCGTTACCGGTCAGTCGGGGTCGGGAAAGAGTACTTTGTTCCGATTGCTTCTGAATGTATATAAGCTGGATGAGGGCGAAATTTTAATGCGGATCAAGGACAGCGAAGGAGAGCGTTCGTTGCCGTTAGGCGTTCGGCATAGAGATCTTTTTGCTTACGTTCCGCAAGGGAATTTCTTGTTTTCGGGGAGTATTTATGAAAATTTGACCTTTTTCTGCGCGGAGACGAATGCAAACGTATTGAAGGAAAAAATCGACTTGGCATTAAAGGTTGCGTGTGCGGAGTTTGTAAACGAATTGCCCGAAGGCTTGGGAACGCCTTTGTTAGAGCGTGGCGGCGGGTTGTCCGAAGGACAATTACAGCGATTGGCGGTGGCGCGGGCGGTATTGTC
>JAZKXM010000066.1:0-14038 GCA_045611585.1 Candidatus Scatosoma sp.
GCGATAACGATTAAGGTATAATTTAAGAGATCACGAACGGACGTTCGTAACCTGCTTAAATGTAGCTGTACTCATAATAACAAAAAAAGGTGGGACTTGAACCCACACGGTATCGCTACCAACGGATTTTGAGTCCGTCGCGTCTGCCATTCCACCACTTCGGCGCTTCATTCAAAAGCTTTATTATTATACTTTATACTAAGAAAAAAAGCAAGCGTTTTGCATACCGTTTTTTAATTTTTTTTAGAGTTTTTTTTATTTCTATCAGAACTTTTCTCTTTTCTTTACGTTTCTGTTGCGATTTTTTTCGTTTCGTGTTAAAATAGAGTCAGCGAAAAACAAAATTAAGCAGAAAAAGGGATTTGTTATGGAAAAGTTAGTGCTGATCGACGGAAACAGCTTATTGAATAGGGCGTTTTATGCTACGCCCGTATTTACAACCAAAACGGGAACGCCGACCAACGGTGTTTTTGGATTCGTTAAATTATTGCTGAAAATTCTTTCGGATAAGAAGCCGACTTATCTTGCCGTCGCTTTTGACGTTAAAAAACCTACCTTCCGTCACGATTTGTACGGCGAATATAAGGCGGGGCGAAAGCCTATGCCAGACGATCTTGCCGTGCAAATGCCCATTTTAAAAGAAGTATTGAGCTTGATGGGGGTTAAAATTTGCGAGGCCCCTGGATTTGAGGCGGATGACGTGATTGGGACTTTGGCAAAAAAATTCGGGGTGCAGACGTATATTTATACGGGCGACCGCGACGCTTATCAGTTAGTTGATGAAAGTACGAACGTTTGCTTTACCAGAAAGGGCGTAAGCGATATTTTAGAGCTGAGCGAAGAGAATTTTAAAGACGAAGTGGGGCTGACTCCTGCACAGATTATTGATTTGAAAGCGTTGATGGGAGATAAGTCGGATAATATCCCCGGTGTGGCGGGGATTGGCGAAAAGACTGCGCACGGATTGCTGGAAAAATACGGCTGCCTGCAAGGGATTTACGCGCATATCGACGAAATTGGCGGCTCGGTACAAAAGAAGCTGATCGAGGGGAAGGACAAGGCGGAATTTTCCTATTTTCTTGCTACGATCAAGACGGACTCGCCCATTGACGTCAGTTTGGCGCAATGCGTGATCAAACAACCTTTCCCCGCGGCTTTGAAAAATAAATTTGCCGAATTGGAGTTTAGGTCGCTGTTGGCGATGAATATTTTTGACGAGGACAACAGCGGTAGCGATGGAAACGTGGAAAACGTTGCGACTGGCGGGGAAGAAGCGGACGTTTCAGCCTTAATCGAACCCATTGTACGCGTTGAAATTCTTTCGACGATTGAAGATAGTTTGGCTATTTTAAAGAAAAATGTTGGTGGGGCGATTGGCTGTCACTATGGCTCGGACGGGTTTCGTTTCTTTATAAAAGACGAGGGAGACGGAAAGCGCGCCGTCACCGAGCAAGTAGAGTGTTTTTTGCCCGTGAAACGCGGGTTTGGGCTGCTGGAAGAAGGATTTTACGATTATCAGCTTCTGCCCGTTTTAAAGGCGGTTTTTGAGGGGAAAAACAAGGTTATTTTGTATAACTCGAAAGAGGTTAGGCATTTGCTTGACGGACTGGGAATTTCGTTTTTAGCGCCGTTTGAGGACGTTTCTATCCTCAAATACCTTGCGGAAGGACTTGGAAATTCGGACGGATTAGAATTTTGCATCAATTATCATTCGTTGCCTGAGGGCGCGTTTGCGTACGGAGTGTATCGGCTGTGGGAAATTTATCGCGAACGGCTGAATGAGGCGGAAAAGAAGCTGTATAGCGACGTGGAGCTGCCGTTGTCCGTCGTTTTGTTTGATATGGAAAAGCAGGGCGTTTGCGTAGATGAAGGGGCTTTAAATGCCTTTTCTAAGCGGTATAACGCTGAAATTGAGCAGTTAAAGGAAGACGTTTACCGTTTGGCAGGACAGCGGTTTAATATTAATTCTACTCAGCAACTTGGAAAGGTTTTGTTTGAGAATTTGCGGATTGGTGCGGGGCAGAAAAAGACAAAAAATTCCCGTTCTTATTCTACCACTGCTGAGGAATTGGAAAAATATAAGGACGAACATGAGATCGTGCCTTTGATTTTGCGGTATCGGCAGGTGCAAAAAATTCATTCGACCTATATCGAGGGATTTAAGCCGTTGATTGTGGGCGGGAAAGTGCATACGACGTATAATCAAATTAGAACGGAAACAGGACGGCTGTCAAGCGCGAATCCAAATTTGCAAAATATTCCCGTTCGAACAGACGAGGGCAAGGAGCTTCGAAAGCTGTTTATAGCCGAGCGTGGAAACGTGCTGTTGGACGCGGATTATTCGCAAATAGAGCTGCGGCTTTTGGCGCATTTTTCGGGGTGTAAGGAGTTGATCGAAGCTTACCGAAACGGCGTTGATATCCATGCGTTGACCGCTTCGCAGGTGTTCGGCGTGCCTTTGGAAAGGGTGACCGTTGGTATGCGCAGGGAAGCGAAAGCCGTTAATTTTGGGATTATATACGGAATTAGCGGTTTTGGGCTTGGAAAGGATTTAGGCGTTAGCACTAAACGCGCGCAGGAATATATAGATCGGTATTTTGAAAATTATTCCGACGTTAAAAAATATATGACTGAAAACGTTGAGCGTGCAAAAAAAGACGGATATACAACGACTTTGTTGGGGCGTAGAAGAGTAATCAACGAGCTGAAATCGACGAATTTTAACGTACGCTCCTTTGGAGAACGCGCCGCAATGAATATGCCCTTGCAAGGAACTAGCGCGGATATCATCAAAATTGCAATGATTAACGTGCATAAGAAATTGAAAGAGGGTGGTTTTGCGGCAAAACTGGTGTTGCAGGTACACGACGAGCTACTGATCGACTGCCCCCAAAATGAGATTGACGCGGTTGCGGAAATTTTGAAAAACGAAATGGAAAACGCCGTTTCTTTAAACGTGCCTTTAGACGTGGACGTCGGCGTTGGGGAAAGTTGGTTTGCAGCGAAATAATTTTAATATTAATGGGGTTGTTTTTGTGAAACTTTTTTCGTGAAACAAAGATAAATTGAGGGCGGTTATGATACAAAAAATTGCGATTACGGGCGGGATTGGAAGCGGAAAATCTTGCGTGTTGGAAGAAATTAAAAAACACGGCTACGAAGGTTCTTCCTGCGACGAAATTTATAAAGAAGTGATCCATCAAAAAGAATACGTTGAAAAGATTAAAGGCGTTTTTCCGTCCGCCGTTAAAAAAGGAGAGGACGGAGAGGAGATCGACCGCAAAGAGCTTAGCCGAATTGTCTTTCAAGACGAAGGGGCTTTAAAGCAATTGAATGAAATTGCACACCCGTTAATTATGTCGGCGTTGGAGAAAAAAATGAATGCCGCGCAGGGCGAATACGTTTTTGCAGAAGTGCCCTTATTGTTTGAAGGGAATTATCAAGATATTTTCGATCGTGTAATTGTCGTTTTAAGGGATAAAAAATTGCGCGTTGAGGCAATCGTTAGAAGGGACGGTGTTGAAACGCGGGAAGCGGAGTTGAGAATTGAGCGGCAGTTTGATTATGAGAAAAACGCCGTTGCGTTTTCTAAACGATATTTTATTTTTGAAAACAATTACGGCATTGATGAATTGAAAAAATGGGTTGACGAATGGATAAAAGCGGTTTGTAAATAACCAAATTGTGAAACAGTTTTTGTGAAACAATATTTAAATATAATTAAGTAAGGGATTCCCTCACCAGCATTTTTGATTGCGGTGGGGGAATAATTAGTTTGCGTGACATAATAATTATGCTACGCGTAATAGAATAATTATGCGTGGCATAATAAATAAGGCCTCTGCTTTTTGTTTTTTCTTTTGAGAAATGTTAAAATGTTGAAAAAAGTTTAAAAATTTACAAAAAAAATTTGTTTTTCCTCTTGAAAAATTAGTTGTTATGTAGTATAATATATATTAACAAGGGCGATTTTGCTTTTTAAATTAAAAATAACCATAAAACGCTGTGTTTATGGTGATTTGCATAGAAAAGTATACACTCTTGTTTGGAGGAGAAAATATGAGCAAATTGAATACGGATTTGCCTCTTTATCTTTTTCACCAAGGAGAAAATTTTGAAGCGTACCGAACGTTTGGGGCGCACCCTGTTTTTGCGGGTCGAAAACGCGGGTTTGTGTTTCGGGTTTGGGCGCCTCGCGCCGTCGGCGTTTCCGTTGTAGGGGATTTTAACGGCTGGAGCCCCGACGCGAACGTTATGAAGCGGTTGATCGATGGGGAAACCTTTGAGGTTTTTATTGAAGGCGCAAGACAGTTTGACGCATATAAATTTCGTATTCAAACGCAAGACGGAAGAATTTTATACAAAGCCGATCCGTTTGCGTTCCACGCGGAAACACCTTCACAAAACTCTTCTAACGCTTCAAAATTGTACGATCTTTCGGGTTATCAATGGTCGGACAAGGCATATTTTAAGAAGCTTAGACATACGAATATTTACGCTGCACCCGTCAACATTTATGAGGTAAATTTACTCTCTTGGAAGCGCAAGGCGAACGGTGGATTTTTGACCTATCGCGAGTTGGCGGACGAGCTGGTATCTTACGTGAAGGAAATGGGATATACGCACGTTGAGTTTATGCCGCTAACAGAGCATCCGTTTACGGGCTCTTGGGGATATCAGGTTACGGGGTATTACGCGATTACTTCAAGGTTAGGGACTCCGCACGATTTTATGTATCTTGTCGATTGCTTTCATCAGGCGGGAATCGGCGTGATTTTAGATTGGGTACCCGCGCATTTCCCGAAGGATGAATTCGGGTTATACGAGTTTGACGGCGCGCCATTATACGAATCCTCGCAATGGGATCGAATGGAAAACAAGGGCTGGGGGACAAGGGTATTTGATTTCGGCAGAAAAGAGGTTCTTTCCTTTTTGATTTCCGACGCGATATTTTTGCTGAAAACCTATCATTTGGACGGGTTGCGAGTAGATGCCGTGGCGTCTATGCTGTATCTTGATTATGACAAAGGCGCGGGGGAATGGGTTCCCAACGTGTACGGGGAAAACAAAAATTTGGAAGCAATCGCCTTTTTAAAGCGGTTGAACGAAGCGGTGTTCGGGTATTTTCCTTACGCAATGATGATCGCGGAAGAATCGACCGCGTGGCCGATGGTGACAAAACCGACCGTAATGGGTGGACTTGGGTTTAATTTCAAATGGAATATGGGGTGGATGAACGACGTTTTGTCCTATATCCGCACCGATCCGTTGTACAGAGAATATCACCACAACAAGCTGACTTTCACGATGATGTACGCCTTTTCGGAAAACTACGTTTTGCCGATTTCGCACGACGAGGTCGTGCATAAAAAGGGCTCGCTGATTGGCAAGATGCCGGGGGATTATTGGGAAAAGTTTGCTAACGTTCGAGCTTTTATGGGGTATATGACGTCTCACCCCGGAAAAAAGCTGAATTTTATGGGAAGCGAGTTTGGACAGTTTGCGGAATGGAACGAACGGTACGGCATTGATTTTCATTTATTGGCGTATCCGTTGCACGAAAAATTGTCCGTTTGCATAAAGGAATTAAACGAATTTTACAAAAATACGCCTGCGTTTTACGAAATTGAGGATTCTTGGGCGGGATTTGAATGGCTCGCCGCCGACGATTCCGACAGAAATTTTTTCGCGTATTTACGCAGGGATCGCAAGGGGAACGAAACCGTCGTCCTCATCAACTTTTCAGGCGTTGATCTGATCGGCTATACCTTGGGAATGGAAAAGGGGAAATACCGCGTGGCGTATAACTCTGATTCCGTTCGATACGGGGGAAGCGGAAAGGTGAAAAAACGCGTCTATACCACGGCCAAAACGTACAGTCACGGAAAGGAATACTCGATTACCTTCGATCTTCCAAAGCTGACTTGCGTATATTTGACAAAAATTCATTGATAAATCTTCTGGGGGTCAACTTATGCAAAGAAAAAAAGAATGCGTTGCAATGTTGCTTGCTGGAGGGCAAGGGAGTAGATTGTATGCCCTTACCACCAACATTGCAAAACCTGCCGTCGCCTTTGGCGCAAAGTACCGTATTATTGATTTTCCGCTGTCTAACTGCGTGAATTCCGGCATTGATACGGTAGGCGTACTGACGCAGTATCAACCGCTGATACTCAACGAGTATATTGGAAACGGTCAGCCGTGGGATCTCGACCGCACCTTCGGCGGGGTACATATCCTTTCGCCGTATCAGGCAAAGGCGCGTTCCTCTTGGTTTGAAGGCACGGCAAACGCGATCTATCAAAATATGCATTTTATGAAAATGTATAATCCCGAATACGTGCTTATCCTTTCGGGCGACCACATCTATAAAATGGATTACGCCGCTATGTTAAAGGCGCATAAGGAAACGGGCGCGGATTGTACGATCGCCGCGATCGACGTTCCGCTTAGCGAAGCGTCTAGATTCGGGATCTTAAACACCAACCCCGACGGGTCTATTTATCAGTTTGAAGAAAAGCCCAAGCAGCCTAAAAGCACTTTGGCGTCTATGGGTATCTATATCTTTACGGCGGAAAAATTGTTCAAGTATTTGGAAGAGGACGATAAAAATCCGAATTCGTCCAAGGACTTTGGGAAGGACGTCCTGCCCGCAATGCTAAACGCGGGCGAAAAGATGTATTCCTACCTCTTTGACGGGTATTGGAAGGACGTTGGGACAATCGCTTCGCTTTGGCAAGCGAATATGGATCTTTTGGGGGAAAATCCCGCCTTTGACGTCAGCGATAAGGCGTGGAAAATTCATTCCAGAAATCCGCTTGCACCCCCCGAATGTATCGGTGAACACGGCATTGTTAAAAATTCGATGATTGCCTTGGGCTGCGAAATTGAAGGAACGGTGGAAAATTCCGTTTTGGGTAGCAACGTAATCGTAGAAAAAGGCGCTGTCGTTAAAGACGCCGTCGTGCTTGCAAACAGCGTAATCAAAGCTGGGGCTGTCGTTTCGTACTCTTTGATCGACGAAAACGTTACGGTTGGCGAAAACGCCGTGATTGGCGTTGCCAAGGATACTGCCTCTGAAATTGTTGTGCTTGGCAGAGGAATCAACGTGGCAAACGGCGCGAAAGTGCTGAGCGGGCAGAAGCACGAAAAAGATATTACGGAATAAGGGGGACAAGGATATGGCAGCAAGTGCAGTTGGAGTTATCTTTTCAAATATTCACGAAGAAAACGTACCCGAATTGGTAAGAAGAAGAGCGATGGCGGCGATTCCGTTCGGCGGGAGATACCGTTTGATTGATTTTCATTTGTCCAACATGGTGAATTCTGGAATTACGACGGTGGGTGTGATGACAAACAATAACTACCGTTCGCTGATCGACCATTTGGGAAGCGGTAAGGACTGGGATTTGGCAAGAAAAGACGGTGGAATTATCTTATTGCCTCCTTTTTCGGACAAACACGACAAGCTGTACAGCACGCGTATGGAGGCTTTGGCGGGGCTGATCGGATTTTTAGTGCGCCGCAAGGAAAAATACGTTGTGATTATGGACGGGGATACCGTTGCAAAATTTGACGTTTCGGATATTTTGAAAAAACACGAACAAAACAAGGCGGACGTTACTTTGGTTACTCATTACCATACTCCTGAAAAGAGCGCGGATTTGATGCTGGTGACGGCGGACGAAAAGGATCGCGTGACGGAAGTGCAATACGAGCCGTACGTTTCCAAAAAGGAAACGCAAAAGTCAAACGTTTTTGCGGGCGTGATGGTGTTCAACCGTCAACTATTAATCAATGCCGTAGAAGATTGCTTGACGCACGGATTTACCAGCTTTGAAACGGATATTATTATTAAGCAGCTGGACAGCCTTAAAATTTTCCGCTATGATTTTAAAGGATATTTTGCAGGTATGACCTCTTTGGTGGCGTATTATAAGCATAATATGCGGCTTTTGGACAAAGCGGTGCGCGACGAGTTGTTCGGCGGTAGAGATATTTATACAAAAGTTCGCGACAGCGCACCCTCTAAATACGGCGAAAATGCGATCGTGAAAAATTCGCTGATTTCCGACGGCTGCGAAATTGAAGGAACGGTGGAAAATTCCATTCTGTTCCGCGGTGTAAAGGTGGCAAAAGGGGCAGTGATTAAAAATTCAATCGTTATGCAGGATAACGTAATCGGGACGAATGCGACGCTGAACTGCGCAATCACCGACAAAAACGTCGTTATCGGCGATAGACGGCAATTAAGCGGCTGTGAAACGTTGCCTTTCTTTATTCAAAAGGGAACTATGCTGTAAGGAATTTTAGAATAAGCAAATGCGTTCGTTCCGTCCTTTTTTCGGGCGGAACGATGCGTGTGTATAAGAGGAATTTATAAGGAGAAAAAATAGATTATGACGGAAAAAAGTAGCGTTACAAAAGTGAAAGCGGCGACGGCGAAAAAGTGTTCGACGAAAAAGAGCGGGGGAAATTCGGTGAAAAAAAATCCGATAGAAGTGCTTGTTGACGAGCGCGCAGTTTTTCCCGCGACGGTCAAAGCAGTCGATCCGTCAGAGGTACAAAAGAAGAAAATTTTGTACGTTGCTTCCGAAGCGGCGCCTTTTATGGCGACGGGCGGACTTGCCGACGTAATCGGTTCGTTGCCCAAAGCGCTTGCCGCTGACCCCGCTTACGACGTGCGCGTTGTTATGCCGTTATATTCGGGAATGAAGCCTGAACAGCGTAGAAAGCTCTTATTTTTAGGGAATATCTTTACGCCGTTGGCGTGGCGGACTCAATATTGCGGAATATTTACCTGCGAAGAAGAAGGGGTGACCTTCTATTTCATTGACAACGAATATTATTTCAAACGCAACGGCTGTTACGGGTACTACGACGACGGGGAACGGTTTGCGTTCTTTTCGCGCAGCGTATTGGAGATTTTGCCTTTCATCCGTTTTTATCCCGACGTTTTGCATTGTCACGACTGGCAATCGGCTTTGGCGGCGATCTATTTAAAAACTCTTTACGCCGATCGGGCGGAATATCGCGCGATCAAGGCAATCTTTACCATTCATAACATAGAATATCAAGGGAAATATTCTTTGGATATTTTAGGGGATTTGTTCGGGTTGCCGAACGAAGCGCGCGCCTTGGTTGAATTTGACGGCTGTATCAATTTAATGAAAGGGGCGATCGAATGCAGCGAAAGATTTTCTACCGTTAGCCCGACGTATGCGCAAGAGATCAAAACGGCTACTTATGCGCACGGGCTGCAAGAGATTATTCGTCGCAACGAAGGGAAGCTGACGGGGATTTTAAACGGGATCGACATCAATTCTTATAACTGCGAAAAGGACGGCGCGTTGTTTGCAAATTACAGCGCGGAGGATTTTGCAGGCAAGCGGATTTGCAAACGCGAGCTGCAAAAAATGTTGGGGCTTCCCAACCGCGACGTACCGATGATTGCAATGATCACTAGATTGGTGTCCCATAAGGGGATTGAATTGGTAAAAAGTGTGATTGAGGACGTATTGCATGAGGACGTGCAATTCGTTTTGCTGGGTACGGGTGATTCGGCTTACGAAAATTATTTCCGTGATTTAGGAAGAAGATACGAAGGGAAGGTTTCCGCGAACATTGCGTTCAACGGTGATTTGTCCCGAAAGATCTATTCGGGGGCGGATATTTTCTTGATGCCGTCGATTAGCGAACCTTGCGGCTTGTCGCAAATGATCGCATCCCGTTATGCGACCGTTCCCGTTGTTCGGGAAACGGGCGGGTTGTTCGACAGCATTAAGCCGTACGGCGCAGGCGGAAACGGGTTCACGTTTGCCTCGCGCAATCCCTACGATATGCTGTACGTTATTCATGAGGCCATTGATCTGTATAAAAAGCCTGACGAATGGAAAGCATTAATGCAGAAAGCAGTCTTGACGGATTTTTCGTGGCAGCATTCGGCAGAGGAATACAAACGGCTTTACACCGAAACGCTTGCGCTCTAATTTTGCGAAGCGGAGATCGGATAAACATACTATTGATAAAAATTTTTAAGTGAGGATTTTGGATATGAAAAAGAACGAATTTTCTGCCGCGGAAGCGCAAGAGCTGATCAAAGGCAAGCTGTCCCGTTATTTCGGGATTGCGCCCTCCGAAGCAAAAAAAGAGCAGCTGTACAAAGCCGTTGTGATGAGCGTTCGGGATATTATGCTGGAAAAACGGCATAATTTCCATACCGTCACGAAAGCGGCGAAGGCGAAAAAGGTATATTACCTTTGTATGGAATTTTTGATGGGGCGCTCGCTGAAAAACAGCGTGTACAACCTCGGCGTAGGCGAAGCGTTTGAAAAGGCGCTTGTCGAATATGATTTTTCCTTAAACGATCTGTATGAATTAGAGCCCGACGCGGGGCTTGGAAACGGCGGGTTGGGGCGTTTGGCAGCTTGCTTTTTGGACGCGCTGGCTACGGGCGATTATCCCGCTATGGGGTTCTCGATCCGATACGATTACGGTTTGTTTAAACAAAAAATCGTTGAAGGTTGGCAGACGGAGCTGCCCGACGTTTGGTTGCCCGGCGGCGAAGTGTGGCTGACCCCCAGAAGCGATAAGATTTTTAGCGTTAAATTTGACGGTTATATCGAAGAAAAATGGACGGAAAACGGCTTGGAGACCATCTACCGCGACGCAAAGGAAGTTCAGGCGGTGGCTTACGATATGATGGTTTCGGGGCACGATAGCCAAGCGGTTTCCGTACTGCGCCTTTGGAAAGCAAGAAGCGTGCAGAATTTCGATATGAAACTCTTTTCCCAAGGGGATTATGCGGCGGTTATGCAAGAGGATAACAACGCGGAGCTGATCTCGAAGGTTCTTTATCCTGCGGATAACCATTCGGAGGGGAAATCCTTGCGCTTAAAGCAGCAATATTTCCTTGTATCGGCATCCTTGCAAAATATTCTCGCCGACCACAAGAGAAGATACGGGTCGTTGAAATTGTTGCCGAAGATGGCGGCGATTCACTTGAACGACACTCACCCCGCCTTGGCCATTCCCGAATTGATGAGATTGCTGATCGACGAAAACGGCATGAATTGGGACGAAGCGTGGGAGATTACGACTTCCGTTTGCGCATACACTAACCACACCGTTTTGGCAGAAGCATTGGAAACTTGGCCTGAGGACTTAATTGCGCGGAAACTGCCTAGAATTTACTCCATTTTGAAGGAAATTAACCGTCGGTTCTGTGATGAGCTGTGGGCAAAATACCCTGGGGATTGGGATAAAATTGCAAGAATGGCGATTATTTCGTATAATTCCGTGAAGATGGCGAATTTGTCCGTTTTAGGCTCGCATCACGTCAACGGCGTTTCGGGGCTGCATAGCGATATTATTAAACAGAGTATCTTTAAGGATTTCTATGAACATACCCCCGAAAAGTTTACGAACGTAACGAACGGGATTGCGCATAGACGTTGGCTGAATCAATCCAACCCCGAGCTTTGCGCTTTGTTGGACGATTGTATCGGGTCGGGCTATGCAAACGACGCAGCGAAGCTGGCGGAATTTAAGAAGTTTGAAAATGACGAAAGCGTTTTGCAAAGATTGGCGGAAATTAAGGCGATTAAGAAAAAGCAATTTGCGGAGTTTGCCTATAAAAAGCAAGGGGCGATCATTGATCCAAACACTTTGTTTGACGTGCAAGCGAAGCGTTTGCACGAATATAAACGCCAGCTGTTGAACGTTTTGCATATCATCAGCGATTATCTGTTGTTGAAGGATAACCCCGATTTGCCCATTCAGCCGAAAACGTATATTTTTGCGGCGAAAGCGGCGGCAGGGTATTATATGGCGAAGAAAATCATTAAGCTGATTTGTTTCTTGGCGGAAGATATCAAGAAAAACCCGAAGATTCGCGAAAAATTGAACGTCGTTTATATGGAAGATTATAACGTGACAATGTCCGAAGCGTTAATGCCTGCGTCGGAAATTTCCGAACAGATCTCTTTGGCGGGCAAAGAAGCGAGCGGCACGGGAAATATGAAGTTTATGATCAACGGCGCGCTGACGATCGGGACTCTTGACGGCGCTAACGTGGAAATGTCCGAAAAGGTCGGTTTGGATAATATCTATATCTTCGGCTTGAAAGCGCACGAAGTGACGGAAATTTGGAGAAACGGTTATTCGTCCAGCGTTTATTATAATTCTGATCCCATGCTGAGGCGGGTTGTGGAGGCGTTGATTGTTGGGTTTAACGGCGAGTCGTTTGCCGATATTGCGAACTATCTTTTGACGGGCGCGCCCGTTGCGGATCCGTATATGTGCATGGCGGATTATGAATCCTATCTGTCAACGCAAAACGCAATGTCGGAGCTGTACGCAACCGATAAGCGGCTGTGGAACCAAAAGGCGCTTAGAAATATTGCCGCTGCGGGATATTTTGCCGCCGATAGAAGCATTAAGGAATACGCGGAAAATATTTGGAATTTGCAGGCGTTACATGCCAAGAAGGAAAAATAATTAATTTTAATAGGTAATTGTTTAAAGCTATTTGAACCGCACAAAATTTTGTCTGTGAAACAGCCGTAAATGCGAAAAGTACGGCTGTTTTGCGGATTTTTGGGAAGAAATTGGAAAAGTTTGTAAAAGTAATTTTGTTAATTGCGTATGAAATTTTATTTTAATCCATTGGACGTTGCCTGCAAAAGCGTTGTGGGCGCCGTCCGCAAAAATCAACGGGTAAGGTTGAATCTATTTTTAACAAAAGAAAAGGAAGATTGCACGCAGAAAGAATTTGAAAACCTTTCCGCGGCGTTTGTTACGCCGAAAAAAACGGACTGCGTTGCGGCAAACGATACCGCTTTTTTATTGATCAATAAGGACGGACAAGCCCAAAAACATTTAGAGATGGATAAGACCTCCTTTGGATGGACGATCAGTATCAAAATTCAAGAATGCGGATTGTATTTTTACCGCTTTTCCCTGAAAAAGGGCGGATACGTTTCTTGCGCTCGGGGAGATATTGGAGAATTTACCGAAGGGGAAGGCGGCGCGTTTCTTTTGACCGTTTACGACATCGGTTATCAAACGCCCGATTGGTTTAAAGGCGGCGTTATGTATCAAATTTTCCCAGATCGTTTTTATCGGGTTGGTACTACGCCAGACATAAAAGGTAGAATAATTCGTGAAAATTGGGGAGAATTGCCGTCATTTCGACCGAATGAACACGGAAAAGTATTAAATAACGACTTTTTCGGCGGGAATTTTCAAGGGGTAAAAAGCAAGTTGCCGTATTTGAAAGAGCTTGGCGTGACGGTTATTTACTTTAATCCCGTTTTTGAAGCGGCTTCTAACCATCGCTACGATACCTCAAATTATTTGAAAATTGACCCTATTTTAGGCACGGAAGAAGATTTTAAGGAATTGGTTGAAGAAGCGAAAAAGCTTGAAATTCGCGTGATTTTGGACGGTGTTTTCAATCATACGGGCGACGATAGCGTTTATTTTAATAAATACGGAAACTATCCGTCCGTAGGCGCGTATCAATCGACGGATTCGCCGTATTATTCTTGGTATTCTTTTTCGGAATTTCCCAACAAATACGAAAGCTGGTGGGGAATTGACATTTTGCCTGAGGTGAACGAAGCTTCCGAAGCGTATCAAGAATTTATCTTCGGCAAAGACGGAGTTTTGTGGCATTGGTTGGATTGCGGAATTGGCGGTTATCGTTTGGACGTCGCAGACGAATTGCCTGACTTTTTCTTGAAAAATCTTCGAAAATCCGTTAAAAGTAAGGATAAAGACGCGATTATCATCGGCGAAGTTTGGGAGGACGCCTCCGATAAAATTGCTTACGGGACTCGGCGGGAATATTTGCAAGGTCACGAGCTGGACAGCGTGATGAATTATCCCTTAAAAAATGCGATTATCGGCTTTATTCAAACAGGAAACGCGGGAATTTTGGCGCATACGGTTAGGACTTTGATTGATCATTATCCCAAACAGACGGTCGATTGCCTGATGAATATTTTGGGGACGCACGATACGGCGCGGATTTTGA
>JAZKXM010000067.1:0-8142 GCA_045611585.1 Candidatus Scatosoma sp.
GCCTCCGACTTGTCCTCGTCCGTTACGCAAAGCACTTCGTCGTAAATCTTCGTATCCAACACCGTCGGCACGAAGCCCGCGCCGATACCCTGTATCTTATGCGCGCCCCCCTTGCCTCCCGACAGCACGGGGGAGCTTTTGGGTTCGACCGCGATCACGCGGCAATCGCTATTTTTTTCTTTTAAATAGGTTGCCGTACCCGTCAAGGTGCCGCCCGTACCCACCGTCGCCACGAAAACATCTACTTTGCCCGAAAGGGCGTTGTACAGCTCCGGTCCCGTCGAACGGTAATGCGCCTTGGCGTTGTCTGCGTTGTCAAACTGCATCGGCAAAAACGCCTCGGGATTTTTCGTCGCCAAGCGTTTGGCAAGATCGATTGCGCCCTGCATCCCCTTTTTGCCCTCCGTCAGCAAAACCTCCGCGCCGTACGCCTTCATCAGCTTTTGCCGTTCAACGCTCATAGAATCGGGCATAACGATCGTTGCGCGATACCCTTTCAGGGCGCAAATCATCGCGAGGCCTATCCCCGTGTTGCCTGACGTCGGCTCGATCACCCAGCCCCCTTTTTTTAACTTTCCCGACTTCTCCGCTTCTTCAATCATAGTCAAAGCGGCGCGGTCCTTTACCGAACCCGTGGGGTTGAAAAATTCTACCTTTGCGTACAAACGCGCGCGAAGATCAAACGCCTTTTCGATGTTGAAAAGGCGCACCAACGGCGTATTTCCGATCAGTTGCAGAGCGTTTTCGTAAACCTTTGACATCCTTTCAGCCTCCCGACATTATATGCCCGCAACAAGTTTTTTGTGGCGGGCTTTTGGACTTTGTCGCAATTTTATTGCGTTAAATTGATTGCTTATAAACTGTTTTTGTGAAAATTTCTTTCGATTAGATGAGCGCGATCAGCTCTACCTCGACCAGCGCGCCCTTCGGAAGCGTTTTTACCGCAACACAGCTTCTGGCGGGCTTTTCGGTGAAATATTTTGCATATACGCCGTTGAACGCCGCAAAATCTTCCATATTCGCCAAAAAACAGGTGGTTTTGATTACTTTTTCAAACGTAGTGCTAGCCGCCGCCAACACAGCCGAAAGGTTTTTCATAACTCGTTCCGCTTGTTCTTCGATGGTTTTACCCACCATTTCGCCCGTTTCGGGACAAAGAGGGATTTGACCCGACGTGAACAGCATATCCCCGCAAACAATCGCCTGCGAATAGGGTCCGATCGCCTGAGGCGCTTTGTCCGTTGCTACTTTTTGTAAGGTTTTTTCACTCATTTTTTTCTTCTCCTGCTTTGTTTTTACGCTCTTTCAATTAATTTGATCCCGAATTGGGTAAGCGCGGTTTTGATTTGTTCGATATGTTCAAAATTACGCGTTTCCAGCACTACGCGGAGATAGCAGCCATCCACGCAAGCATCCTCGTTAGCGCGGTCGTGCCAAACGGAAATGACGTTGCCGCCAAGGTCGGAAATAATCCGCGTTACGTTTTTAAGCTGACCCGGTTTATCCATTAATTCCATCGCCAGCTGACAGCTACGCCCCGACATTACAAGTCCGCGGTTGATAACTCGGGATAAAATATTGACGTCAATGTTGCCGCCCGACAGCACGCAAACAGCCTTTTTGCCCTTGATATCCACCTTGCCGAACATTGCTGCCGCCACGGAAACCGCGCCTGCGCCTTCCGTCACCAGCTTGTGCTTTTCCATCAGCGCGAGGATTGCCGCCGAAATTTCGTCCTCCGTCACCGTGACGATTTCGTCCACGTATTGTTTGCAAAGCTGGTAGGTCAGCCCGCCCGGTTTTTTGACGGCGATACCGTCCGCGATCGTCGATACGGTAGAAAGAGCCTCGATATTGCCCTCATCCATTGATTTTTTCATCGACGCCGCGCCCGCCGCCTCGACCCCGTAAACCTTGACGTGGGGGAACAGAGTTTTGATGGTAAACGCAATGCCGCTGATCAAACCGCCGCCGCCGATCGGCACGATTACCGCGTCCAGATCGGGGAGCTGCTCCGCGAGCTCTAACGCGATTGTCCCCTGCCCCGCGATAACGTCCTCGTCGTCGAAGGGGTGGATAAAGGTGTAGCCCTGCTCGTCGCGAAGGGAGATCGCTTTTTGATAGGCGTCGTCATAAACCCCTTCCACGAGACAAACCTCCGCGCCGTAGCTTTTCGTCGCCTCGACCTTCGATATAGGCGCGCCCGCAGGCAGGCAAATCACCGATTTAATCCCGTTCTTTTTCGCCGCAAGCGCAACGCCCTGCGCGTGGTTGCCCGCCGAGCAAGCAATAACGCCTTTGGATTTTTCCTCGTCCGTCAGTTTGGTCATTTTATAGTATGCACCGCGTACCTTAAACGAACCCGTGACCTGCAAATTTTCCGTCATTAAGTACAGCTGCGCTTCGGGGCAAATTTTGGACGCGTGAATAACGTCCGTCTTTCTTGCTACGCCTTCCAGCGATTTTGCCGCATCGTAAATTTTTTCTATCGTCAACATTTTTCACCTCTTGAAAGCCTACGGCTTTCTTTTTTTATTATTATACAACCTTAAAAAATACAAGTCAAGTAAAAACGAACGGTTTTGCGGTGCGTTCGCCGTCTTTCCCGCCCATTTGCGCCCTTTTGCGCATAAAAATTGCGTGCGCTCCGCAAAAACAGAGCGCACGCTTCTTCGTTTTATTTTGTTACGTTATGCTATCCATCGCGAAAGAACCGTAACGGTTAAACTATCTCTTCCCAGATTGCATACAGCCTTAATACGGGAATTCCGCCGCTGGTAAGATAGGTTTCATACATTCCGTCGTACGTTGCTCCATCCTCGTATCTAACGCCCGTCATGTGACCGTATTGATAGAGCCCCCAGCCCTTGAATACGTAGCCTTCCTTCGTGTAGGCGTTTGCGTCCAGCGTGATCGTTTGACCGCCCTCGTACGTCTTTGTTTGCATCTCGCCCTCGCCGCCGTACGCGTTGTATTCGATCTGATACGTGGTGGCGTAATAGTACGCGGTCATTTGAACGTCCTTCGTAAAGGTGACTTCTTCGCCCGATTTAAAGCGATAACCTTTCCCTTCATCTCTGTCGTAATAGTACCAGTAAGCAAATTTCCAGTACCCGAACAAGAACTGATCAGTGTCGTCCGCATACGGAGAAGTTTTTACCGCCTGCGGCGTGTTGTAATAGAAGGTTTCCGTCGTAGGCGTGCTATTGTTCATATTGTAATAGGATACCGTAATTGGCTTAGGCTCCCACACCGCATACGCGATAACGTTAGCGGTATAGGTGATCGTACTGCCCTTCGGATACACCATTTCTCCGTCTTTTTCCAACGCCCAGCCAGCAAATTCGTAGCCTGTTCTTCTATAAGTAGGCTCGGGTACGGTAGCCGTTGCGCCGTGTTTATAAGATCTGTTCCCTTCGGGGTACAAGGTATTGTCGTCACCGTAATTTTTGTAATAGGAGAACGTATAATATATATCGTCCCAGCTTGCAGGCAATTCCATGTCCTTGGTGACCGTAACAACCTCTCCGTCGCTCCAATAAGAATCGTTGATGTTGCCCGTACTCCAAGCGTAGAATTCCTTACCCACAGGCGGGGTAAACGTACAAGCGGAAAGCGCTTGCGGAACGCCGTAGGTGAAGATTTGCGGTTCCATCGTCCCCTCGCCACCGTTGGGAAGGAAGGTAACCGTATAGGTTGCCGCTTTCCAAACCGCGTACAGAGCCATCTCTTTCGTGAACGAAACGGTTTGCCCGTCCGAGTAAACCATTTCGCCGTCGTTTTCCAACGCCCAGCCCGCAAGATCGTGCCCCGTTCTTTCAAAAATAGCGGTCGGCAACGCTTGCTCTACGCCGTGTTCAAACGTTCGCGTGGTTGACTCCCACTTGTACGTGTAATGGTAGAAGGTCACAGTGTACGTTTTCAGCTTCCATACCGCGTAGAAATCGGTATCCTTCGTAATCATTACGGAGTCGTCCATATCGTATTTCATTTCGCCGTCTTTTTCAATCGCCCAGCCTGCAACGTAGCTGCTTTCCGAGTCCTCCGCTTCGTCCCACAAGGTATATTCGTAGTTGGTCCAAACGGACTGCGTATGTACAATTTCGCCGTTTACGTAATAATTTAAGGTACGCTTTTTGCGAATCCATTGAGCATAAAGATTTATATCGCCCGTCAGCGAAATTTCCTGCCCGTCGCTGTAAACGTCGCCGTCGCCCCTGATAGAATTCGACCATTCTAAGAAATTGTAAATATCTCTCGTAAAGGAGTTTTCGGTCAGCTTTTGCGGTACTCCGTAGGTGAACGTTTGCGTAGCCGTTTCGTTGCTGCCGTCGTTTTTATAGAAGGTTACCGTATAAGTATTCGGCGTCCAAACCGCGTACAAATTTGTATCCTCGGTAATCGCGACCGATTGCCCGTTTGTATAAACCGCCTCGCCGTCAGCCGACGTAGCCCAACCCGCAAAGGTATGGTGCGCTTTTTCAAACTTATTCCCCGTCAACGCTTGGCTTTCGCCGTAGGTGAAGCTTTGCGTGAAGGAAGTGCCGCTCCCTGCGTTACTGCCGCCGTTGGCGTTAAAGGTAACGGTGTAGGTGTTGATCAACCAAACTGCATACAGCGTTTCGTCTTCGCTAAGGCTGACGGTGTACTGATCGGCGTATGCAACTTCGCCGCTTGCTTCCGTCGCCCAGCCTTGGAAGGTATAGCCCGTCTTGGTAAACTTATTTTCGTTCAGCGCCGCAGGCGTAAGATAATCTACCGACTGCTTTTCCATCGTGCCTTCACCGCCGTTTGCGTCGAAGGTGATCTGATAGCTGTTGATCTTCCAAACTGCGTAAAGAGTATCGTTTTCCGTCAAGCTTACGCTGGCGCCGTCCGCATAAACGACTTCGCCGCTTGCCTCCGTCGCCCAGCCTTGGAAGGTATAGCCCGTTTTGGTAAACGCATTTGCCGTCAGGTTTGCCGCCACGCCGTAGGTGTATGATTGGTTATCCATCGAACCGTTGCCGCCGTTGGCGTCAAAGGTCATTTCGTACGTGTTTGCCTCCCACAGCGCGTACAAAGCGGTGTCTTCGCTGACCGTAATCGGCTGTTCGTCGCCGTAAGCGACGTTGCCCGTTTCAGAGGTTGCCCAGCCCACAAAGGTATGTCCCTCTTTCGTGAAGGCGTTTTGGGTCAAATCCTGTTCTTCGTCATAGGTAAACGTTTGCGCCGTCATACTGCCTTCGCCGCCGTTGGCATTAAAGGTTACCTCGTACGTTTGCGCCGTCCAAACGGCGTACAGGGAAATATCCGCGTCGATTGTGATCGTCTGCCCATCCGTGTACGCAACTTTGTCGCCGCCCTCCAACGACCAGCCCGTAAAATCGTGTCCCGTCCTCGTGAACACGCTGGTTGTCAGCGCTTGTTCTACGTTTTCCGTAAACGTTTGCGTGTCCATCGCGCCGTCGCCGCCGTTTGCATTGAAGGTCACCGTGTACGTTGCAGGGGGTGGAGCTTTCTTTTCCCCGCACGAAACGAACGCAAATGCAAAAAACGCCGTCAATGCGACCATAAGCGCCGAAAACTTAAATCTTTTCATGCCATTCTCCTTGTTATAAGATATTTTATTGAGTGATAACGCTCGTTATATATTGTACTCCCCTTCCAAAAATTTGTCAACAAAATAGCAATTGTTTCCTAAAAAAGCGGATCTTTTTTTCTTATGCTCACTGTTTTATTTTAGCGACAAAACGGGCGTTTTCGTAGTAAAAAACGCCCGTTTTGATAGGAAGTAATTTTATTCAACGCGTACCTGCCTATGGCAAATTTAGATTTTTTCAATGATTTTATCCGTCATTTCAGACGTAGAAATAGCCGCGACCCCGCGCGCGATATCCGCCGTGCGCCAGCCCTCCTCTAAAACGCAATCCACCGCGCGAACGATTGCTTCGAATGGTTCTTTTAACCCAAACGAATACAAAAGCATCATTGCAGCCGACAAAATGGTGGCGATAGGATTCGCCTTGTCCGTACCCGCGATATCGGGCGCGGAGCCGTGGATCGGCTCGAACAAGCCGCGTGTATTTTCACCCAGCGAAGCGGAGGGAAGCATCCCGATAGAGCCCGTGATTTGCGACGCTTCGTCCGAAAGGATATCCCCAAACATATTGCTGGTGACGATCACGTCAAATTGGGAAGGACAGCGCACCAGCTGCATAGCCGCGTTGTCCACCAACATATCCGTCGCCTCTACGTCGGGATATTCGGCAGCGATTTCGTGGAAAATTTTGCGCCACAAACGGGAGGTTTCCAGCACGTTCGCCTTGTCGATACTCGTCAATTTTTTCCTGCGTTTTCTTGCCGTTTCAAACGCCACACGGACGATACGTTCGATTTCCATTCGGCTGTACGCTTCTGTGTCGAACGCCTCCTCGCCGTATTTGCCAGTGCGAACGCCGCGCTCGCCAAAATAAATGCCGCCCGTCAGCTCGCGTACGATCATAATATCAAAGCCGCGTTCGACAATATCTGCGCGCAAGGGACATTCTTCCTTCAAGGCAGAGTACAGCTTTGCAGGGCGAAGGTTAGTGAATAGCCCCATCGCCTCGCGAATCCCCAACAGTGCTTTTTCAGGGCGCAAATTGCCTGACAACGAGTCCCATTTGGGGCCGCCTACGGCGCCTAACAATACGCTGTCTGACGATAAGCAGCCTTTTACCGTTTGTTCGGGCAGGGGCATTCCGCAGCTATCTATTGCCGCGCCGCCGATTGGATAGGCGGTAAACGTAAATTGCATGTTGTATTTTTCCGCCGTTTTTTGTAAAACGCGTACCGCAGATTGGACAATTTCGGGGCCGATTCCGTCCCCTTCCAACAGCGCGATTTGATAATTTTTCATTTTTTTCTTCCCCCTTTTAGCGTACGTCGCCCTTTTGAATGGAGGGAATCAGCCCGCCGTTTGCAATTATTTTTTGGATAAATTGAGGGAAAGGCTGAACGGAAAACTGCGCGCCCGTCGTCAGGTTGTAGATTACGCCCGCGTCTAAATCCGCCTCTACCTTATCCCCCTCGTTGATTCCTTCCGACGCGGCGGGACATTCGACGATGGCAAGCCCGATATTGATTGAGTTCCGATAAAAAATGCGCGCAAAGGATTTTGCAATCACCAACGAAATTCCGCTTTCCTTGATTGCGATAGGCGCGTGCTCGCGAGAAGAACCACAACCAAAGTTTTCCCCTGCGACCATAATATCCCCCGCCTTTACCCGTGTACGGAAGGTCTTATCTAAATCCTCCATGCAATGGGAGGCAAGCTCCTTTTTGTCGATCGTGTTGAGATAGCGGGCGGGAATGATGACGTCCGTATCCACGTTGTCTCCGTATTTGATACAGCTTCCTTGAAATTTCACGGCTGTTCCCTCCTTATTGTTCCATGACCTCGGCGGGGTGCGCTATGCGACCCAACACCGCGCTTGCCGCCGCAACGGCGGGAGAGGCAAGATACACCTCCGAATCGACGTGGCCCATTCTGCCGACAAAATTTCTATTGGTGGTTGCCACCGCGCGTTCACCCGCCGCAAGCACCCCCATATACCCCCCAAGACAGGGTCCGCAGGTGGGTGTGGATACCACGCAGCCCGCCTCGATAAACGTCTTGATCAAGCCCGTTTCCATCGCGCGAAGATAGATATCCTGCGTTGCGGGGATCACGATTGCGCGGACGTTTTTCGCCACTTTGTTGCCCTTTAAAATTTCCGCCGCCTCTTTGAGATCTTTATAATGCCCGTTGGTGCAAGAGCCGATCACCACTTGGTCGATTGCAATTTCGCCTAATTTTTCGATCTCGTCAAAGGTTTTCGTGTTTTCGGGCAGGTGCGGGAAGGCGACCGTCGGCGTGATTTTGGAAAGATCAATCTCGTACGTTTCGTCGTAAACCGCGTCCTCGTCCGCTTTATAGGCAACGAACGGTCTATCCGTGCGCGTTTTGATATATTCTTCCGTTTGCGAATCTACCTCGAAAATGCCGTTTTTCGCGCCCGCCTCGATCGCCATATTGGAAATAGTCAGCCGATCGTAAACGGACAGCGACGAAACTCCTTCGCCGACGAATTCCATAGATTTGTACAGCGCGCCATCCACCCCGATTTTGCCGATAATATG
>JAZKXM010000068.1:0-3494 GCA_045611585.1 Candidatus Scatosoma sp.
CGAAATCGCGCCTAAATATGCGGCTCGTAAAGAAGAACTTGGCCAAGGTGGCGGCTATACGAGAATTTACCTTCTCGGCGAACGTCGTGGCGACGCTGCGGAAATGGCGATCATCGAATTAGTCTAATTAAGCAAAACAAAAAAGAATGGTTCTGAAAAGAGCCGTTCTTTTTTTGATATAAAGAAAAACAACCTATATTGGGGTGGAGGATTATTTTTACTCAGCAACAGAGTTAAAAATAATATTTCAAGGATATCTTAACTGACTTTTCCATATAATTTTTATGGGGGCGGATAATATGTTTTTTGGCGCTTGGAGGCAAAAATATGCCGACATACTTGACAAGCGGCGGCGCGTATGATATAATTATGCTACAATCCATAAAGGAGGTAAAAATTATGGGCTGGCTCATTTGGCTGGGAATCGCGGTTGCGCTGCTCGTCGTCGAATTGTTGACTACGGAATTGGTTGCCGTTTGGTTTGCGTTGTCGGGGTTTGTCACTTGTATTGTGGTGGCGATTTTTCCTGCGTTGGATCCCATTTGGCAAACGGTGATTTTTGCGGCTTTGTCCGCGGCGTTGTTGCTTTGCACCAGAAAATTGGTCAAAAAGCTGATGAAACGAAAGAACGGTCAAGAAACGAATTTGGAGCTGATCGTCAATCACACGGCGCAGGTCGTAGAAGACATTGACAACGATTTGGAGCAAGGCGCGGTGAAGATCAACGGTTTGGTTTGGAGCGCTCGTTCTGTGGATGGAGAAAAGATCGAAAAGGACGTTCTTGTAAGCGTTTGTCAGATCAGCGGAAATAAATTAAAGGTACAAAGAAAGTAAAAGGAGAGAATTATTATGTGGCCTATTATTGCAGTGGTTGCTATCGTATTGGTGATACTGATTGTTGTGGTATCGGGGATCAAGATTGTGCCGCAGGCGAAAGCGTACGTTATCGAACGGTTTGGCGCGTATCACGAAACTTGGCAGACGGGGATTCATTTCCGTATCCCTATCGTTGAACGCATCTCGAAGATCGTTTCCTTAAAGGAACAAGTGGTGGATTTTGCCCCGCAACCCGTGATTACGAAGGACAACGTTACGATGCAAATTGACACCGTTGTCTTTTATCAGATTACGGACGCGAAGCTGTACGCGTACGGCGTCGAATCGCCCATTATGGCGATTGAAAACTTGACGGCGACGACTCTTCGTAATATCATTGGCGAGTTAGAGCTTGACCATACGTTGACTTCGCGCGATACGATCAATGCGAAAATTAGAAGTATTTTGGACGAAGCGACGGATCCTTGGGGGATCAAGATCAATCGCGTCGAATTGAAGAACATCAAGCCGCCTGCGGAGATTCAGGACGCGATGGAAAAGCAGATGAAGGCAGAGCGTCAAAGACGTGAAGCGATCTTGCGCGCGGAAGGGGAGAAGGCAAGTAACATTTTGGTTGCCGAAGGCAAAAAGGAAAGCCAAATCTTGGAGGCGGAGGCGCAAAAGCAGGCTGCCATTCTGCACGCGGAGGCGGAAAAGCAAGCGGCGATCTTGAAAGCGGAAGCGGAAAAGGAAAGCATTTTGCGTATTAACGAGGCGCAGGCGGAATCTATCCGCTTGATCAACGAGGCGAATCCCGACGAGGCGTATCTTACCTTGAAAAAGTTAGAGGCGTTGGTGCAGGTGGGTGACGGGCAATCGACGAAGATTGTTATTCCCAGCGACCTGCAAGGGATCGTCGGTTTGGTAAACACGATCAAAGAGGCAAAATAAGAAAAGCCGAACAAGAAGAACGAAGAAAGGGCAAAACCCGCGTTTTTTGCGCGAAATAAACCCGTCCCCGATAAATGTTCGGGGACGGGAACTTTTTTTGTTTTAAAGCCCTTTTTGGGGCGTTTTTAGCGTTTTATGATCTAGCGGCGGCAATCGCCAACGCGCCTGGGCCGATATGGCAGGCTACGCTTAAAGAGAGGGGATCGCAATAGGTGACGTTGAGGTGGGGAAAGTAGGTTTGGATTTCCTTGACGAAGGCTTGCGCGTCCTCTTCACAGTTGGTGTGGGCGACAAATAAGTTGAGGTTGCCCGTATCCGCCAACGTTTGCAAATATCCGCGCACGTCTTTTGCCATCGCTTCCTTCATCGTTTCTTTCGCCTTTAATTGGCTGCGTGCGATCGCATATTTATCCAAGCGTTCTCCTTGCAGAGAAAGAATGGGCTTTAAGCGCAAAATACTACCGATCGTTGCCGCCGCGGGAGTTACTCTGCCGCCTTTTTTCAAATATTTCATCGTATCGACGGCGATATAGATGGACGCGTCGGCTGCGGTTTCTTCCAGCCACTCTTTGATTTCAGCCGCGCTTTTTCCCTGTTCGCGTAATTTTGCCGCTTCGTAAACGCTCGCCTTTAAGGTGACGGAGATGCGGTGGTTATCCACTACGAATACCCTACCGTCAAATTCCTTTGCCGCCATTTGTGCCGACGCGCACGATTGACTGAGCCCCGACGACATCGGGATATGCACGATTTCGTCGTATTCTTTTAACAGATCCGTCCAAAGCTCCGTCAAGTCGCCAAGGCTGGGCTGAGAGGTGGAAACGGTGGCGTTTTCTTCCAACAGCTTGTAAAATTCCGCTTGGGATAAATTTATGTTTTCAAAATAAAGTTCGTCGTTGACAAGGAAGGGCATTGGCAGAACGAAAATTCCTTTTCCTTCCGCCTCCGCGGGCAAAATGCCTGCATTGCTGTCCGTCACAATGGCTATTTTTTTCATTTTGTAGAATACTCCTTTACAGCGATTGTCGTACGCTGCGTTTCGGTATATCTATATTTTTGCCGTCCTTGGGCGAAAACAAGACCGTATATTATAATATCAAATTCGACATAATATGTCAATGCATTTAACAAGAAAAGACGAAAATATCATAAAAAAATATTACATTTTTTTATTGGTGCGAAAAAATAGTGCGAAAAAATTTTCAAGGTAGGGGGCAAGAGATTTACAAACTCGGAAAAAAGTGTTAAAATAGGGGCGATTAACAAGTGAAAGGCAGCCGCGCGGTTTACGGCGGTGGTTGTAATGGTACAGTATATGTATTCGATTAAGGAATTATACAGAATAGGAAAGGGGCCGTCCTCATCGCACACAATCGCGCCCGATCGTGCGTGCAGGCTGTTTTTGAAAGAGAACGGCAACGCAGATAAATTTGAGGCGATTTTGTACGGCTCGTTGGCGAAAACGGGCGTGGGACACGGAACGGATAGCGTGATCAAGAGCGTTTTGACGAACGTGGTCGTTCGGTTTTGCGACGAGGAAAAAGATTTGCCGCACCCTAACACTATGGATCTCATCGCGTACATGGGTGGGGAAAAATCCGCTTTTATGCGCGTTTACAGTGTTGGCGGCGGGGCGATTAAGATTGAGGGGCGTGAGGATAAAGGGGCTTTAAAGGTCTATCTCTTAACGAAATTTTCCGAAATTAGAAAGCATTGTGAAGAACGGA
>JAZKXM010000069.1:0-8900 GCA_045611585.1 Candidatus Scatosoma sp.
GTGGACGTGTTGATTGTATTCGGCGGCGACGGAGCAATTTTGCACGCGGCGACGGTGGCTGCGTCAAAGGGGATTAAAATTATCGGTATCAATTACGGGCACCTTGGCTTTTTAGCGGAGTACGAGCGCGGCGAAGAGGAAAAGGTGTTAGAGCTTTTAGGCCAGCTGCAAACGGGAAGCTGTCGAATTTTTAAGCGTAGTATGTTGCAGGTCAAATTAGGCGGTGAAATCCGTTATGCCTTAAACGAAATCGCCGTACATCGCTATATAAACGACGAAAATCCCCTCAAAACGCAAATTTTAAAGCTGTGCGTCCGCTTTGGCGATACGTCGGATACCTTTTCGGGGGATGGAGTGCTTATTTCTACGCCGACAGGCTCGACGGGATATTCTCTTTCGGCGGGCGGCGCAATTTTAACCCCTGAGGTCCCCGCCCTGCTTTTAACGCCAATTTGCGCGTTTTCTTTGGGAAAACGTCCCATCGTTTTCCCCGAATCGGAAATTTTCGCAGTCCAAGCAGAGCGTGGTGACGCGCTTATTTTGGCGGACGGAAAGGGGATCGGTTATTTGAAGGAAGGGGAACGGATCGAAATATCAAAAGCGCCTTTCTGCGCTGAGTTTCCCATTCGCGCACAATCGGATTTCTTTGCAAAAATCAAAACCAAATTAAATTGATATAGACCGTACAAAAGATAAGGAAAAGGAGAAAAAACAATGTTAAGGACGGCGCGGCACGCAAAAATTTTAGAAATTATTTCACAAAAAGAGATCGAAACGCAGGAAGAGCTTTGTCAGGAGCTGAACAAAATCAATTACGTAGTAACGCAAGCGACCATTTCGCGGGATATCAAAGACTTGCGCTTGTTTAAGGTTTCGGGGATTGAAAAGAAATACCGTTATGCGTATATCAACGAAAGCAAAAATGAAATTTCCCCCAAAATGAAGGGGCTTTTCCGTGATTGCGTCGTGTCCATTCGCTGCGCACAAAACCTTGTCGTCGTAAAGACTTTGACGGGCAACGGCGGCAATGCTGGTACGGTCGTTGATAAGCTGAGCTTTCCCGAAATCGTGGGTTGTGTTGCAGGCGACGATACTTTGTTGGTTGTTTGTACGGATAACGAAGCGGCGGTGAGTGTCGTTGATAAAATCAACGAATTTATGAAATAATCGGGCAAAAGGCGCAATATGTTATCGAAACTTACCATAAAAAACGTAGCGTTGATTGAACGCGCGGAGATAGATTTTTCCAAAGGCTTAAACGTCCTTTCGGGGGAAACGGGCGCGGGGAAATCCGTAATTCTTGATTCGGTCAATTTCGTTTTGGGCGCAAAAGCGGACAGAACGATGATTCGCCACGGCGAAACGGAGTGCATGGTAAAAGCGGAATTTATCCTGCCTCCCGACCATAAATCCGTAGAGCTGCTGCGCGAAATGGACGTCGATAGCGACGGGGAGATTATCATTTCCCGCCGCTTTTCCGATAGCGGAAAAAATACAATTAAAATCAATGGAAGTACCGTTACGGCGGCTATGCTGCGCAAAATCACGGACGGTTTGGTGGACGTTCACGGGCAAAGCGAGCATTTTTTCCTTTTAAAAGAAAGCAATCAGTTAAAAACGTTGGACGGAGTTGTCGGCGAACCGTTGCGGGTTGAAAAGGAAACTTTAAACGAATTAATCGCAAAACGTAAGGAAATTGACCACCAAATCTCTTTGCTTGGCGGCGATGAGGCAGAGCGCGGCAGGACGTTGGACGTTTTACGTTATCAAATCGACGAAATCGAAGGCGCGGCGTTAAAAGAGGGCGAAGAGGAAGAACTGCAAGCCCGTAAATTAAAGATGAACAACGTCGAACGGTTGATTATGGCGTTAAAGGAAGCGGGCGAGGCTTTATCTGCCGACGGCGGCGCGCTGGACGTAATTCGCACGGCAAAACGATCTGTTTCTTCCATTTCCAAATACGGTGAAGAATATGAAAAGCTTGCCGAACGAATGGAAACGCTTGCGCTGGACGCCGAGGATATCTCCGAAACGGTGTGCGATTTGGGGGAGGATTTGTATTTTGACCCCGCCGAAGCGGAGGAAATTGAAACCCGTTTGGATGCAATCAAGGCATTAAAGAAAAAGTATGGCGGCACGAAAGCGGAAATCGACGAATTTTTAACTTCGATCAAAACGCAATACGATTTATTGTCCGATTGCGAGGGGCAATACACGCGTTTGACAGACGACCGCCAAAAAACGAATAAAAAGATATATAAAGCCTGCCAAGCCATCACAAAATTGCGCAAAACTCACGGTCAATCCTTTTGCGAACGCGTAACTAACGAGTTAAAGACCCTCAATATCGCCAGCGCGCAATTCGATATACAGTTTAACGAATATACCGAGGAAGACGTCGAAAAAGTAGTCTCAACGGGCTTAGATGAGGTATGTTTCCTGTTTTCCGCTAATGCGGGCGAGCCTTTAAAACCGCTCGGAAAAATCATCAGCGGCGGGGAAATGAGCCGTTTTATGCTGGCGATGAAAACGCAGCTTTCCTCCGTCAATGGGATTTCAACGTATATTTTTGACGAAATCGACGCGGGGATTAGCGGCAAAACGGCAAAGGTAGTCGGAGAAAAGTTCGCGCAAATCGCCAAAAACGTGCAGATTGTCGCCGTTTCCCACTTGGCGCAAATCGCCGTAATGAGCGACAGCGAATTTTTGATTGAGAAGAAAGAAAGAGACGGTAAAACGCACACGGACGTCCGTTTGTTAGATGAAAATGAAAAGGTGAACGAAATTGTTCGTTTGCTTGGTGGCGAAACGCAAGACGAATTTGCGGTAAAACACGCGAAGGAATTGCTGAAACAGGCAAAAGAAACCAAAAATTCCATCCTTTGATGGCGTGATGGCGGTCTAAAAACGCAAATAATAGAATAACGAGTACTCGATTTGCACAAATTATCTTCTAAACGGAGGAAATATGCGTAAATCGAGTACTTTTATTATCGGAATTACTACGGCGGTCTTGTCCGTCGGTTTTATATTCAGTAGGGCAGATAAAATAGCGGCAAGCGCGGAAAATTCGTCTTGCGAGGTGTATGTAGGCGGGATGACGGCAGGTTTTACTCTTTCGACGGGCGGCGCGCAGGTCATCGGCGTATGCGAAGTAATGACTGAGGCGGGCGCAGTTTCCCCCGCGGCGCAGGCGGGGATTCGCGCGGGCGACATTATTTGTAAAGTCGCAGGTGTAGAAGTAGAATCCGTCGGCGGCTTAAACGAGGTTTTGGGTAAAAATAAAGAAAATACAACAGATTTTACCGTTAAACGAGGGGAAGAAGAGCTTTCCTTTCGCTTTCATCCCGTTCGGGATAAGGTGACTGATAGATACAAAATTGGGGTTTTGGTGCGCGACAGCGTTTCAGGGATCGGAACGGTAACCTATATCAACAAAGAGAGCGGCAGGTTTGGCGCGTTGGGACATTCCGTTGTTGGAGAAGATAAAAAAGAAATGAAAATCGGCGGTGGAAAGGTTTATGGTTGCAGTATCGTCGGTGTTGCAAAAGGTGTCCGTGGCAGAGCGGGCGAATTGCGCGGAATGTTTTTAAACGACGTACGCCTTGGAAAAGCAGAAAAGCTTTGTTCTTGCGGGATTTACGGCACGATTGAGGGCGGTTATGACACCAGCGCATTATCCGTCGTAAGCGCAAATTCAGATGATGCAAAGCCGGGGAAAGCGTATATTTATTCGACAATAAACGGAATTTGCCCCAAAAAATACGACGTAGAAGTGGTAAAAGTTGACAAACACAACCGTTCTAATAAAAATTACGTGATAAAAATCGTGGACGAAGATCTTATTTCGGAAACGGGCGGTATCGTGCAGGGGATGAGCGGCAGTCCAATCGTCCAAGAGGGCAAAATGATAGGGGCAATCACCCACGTATTTTTAAATGACCCAACAAGGGGTTACGGCATTGATATCAAAAAAATGCTAATTGAATAACATAGCAAAACTACAATGTCACGCATAGTAATTATGCGTGACATTGTAATTATTAAAAAAGAATACATAAAGCACGCAAACCTGCGCAAACTGTTTGTATGAAAAAGCTAGTCAATTTATTGCTCGGAACGATATTCATTTCGGGGATTTGTACAAAAGAGGCGGTCAATTCATACAAGGCGTGCGAAAGGGAGCCTTTTTATGCCGTATCGTGCGCAAATTTCCCTGACCAAACCGTGAAAGGCGGAGAGGAAACAGAAAGTGTAGCTTTCCCCTCAAATACGTCTGTTTTAGCGCAAAACGGCATATCCGTAAATGCTAAGGCTGCGTACGTGACGGACGAACGGGGGAAAACCGAGATATTTGCCCACAATCCGTACCTTCGTTTGCCGATTGCCAGTATGTGCAAAATTATGACGTTAATTTTGACGTTTGAAGCGATTGAAGAAGGGCGTTTTCAATATAACGACAAAATCACCGTCAGTCAGCGCGCGGCGTCTATGGGCGGCTCGCAGGTATTTTTAGAGGCAAACGGGCAATATCCCGTTACGGAACTGATCAAAAGCGTCGTCGTATGTTCCGCTAACGACAGTTGTGTTGCGCTTGCCGAAAAGATTAGCGGCAGCGAAGAAGCGTTCATACAACGAATGAACGACCGCGCAACTGAGCTTGGGCTTTCCAACACCTTATTTGCAAATTGTACGGGATTGCCAAAAGAACCGCAGTATTCTTGCGCGCACGACGTCGCCGTAATGCTGAAAGAGCTGATTTCCCACGAAAAATATTTCTCCTACGGCAAGGTTTGGATGGACAAATTCGAGCATCCCAAAGGCCGTTATACGGAAATTTCGAATACCAATAAGCTGGTTAGATTTTACGACGGCTGTGATGGTGGAAAAACGGGGTTCACCTCCCAAGCGGGCTTTTGCTTAGCGGCGACGGCAAAACGTGACGGCGCAAGGGTTGTTTCTGTTGTAATCGGCGGAGAAACTAGCAAAAGTCGATTTGGTGACGTCAGCGCGCTGTTCGATTATGCGTTCGCAAATTATCACCAAAAACAAATAGTCGATCCAACGCAACCGTTGACTAAACCGATTGCGGTTGACGGCGGGAAGAAAAAAACAATCACGGCTATCCCTGCGCGTGCGTCGTCGGTATTTTGCAAGCGTGGCGAACAAACGGATATCACAACGGAGTTCGTGTGCAATTCTCAACCGAAAGCGCCCGTGAAAAAAGGGGATACGCTTGGCGAAATCCGAGTGTATAAGGAAGGAATCTTATACGACGTAGTCCCCGTTATTTCGTTGGAAAAAGTGGGAAAAGCGACCTATTTCGATCGAATCCGCGACGTCGCAAGAGGCTGGAATTTCCGTTAATATCATAAAAATAAGTAAAAAATCAATCAAACCGCAGCAAAAAACGGCTTCCTAAAGGCTATTTTGTCAAATCGAAATCCAAAACCCACGCCTCAAACGACGTTTTTAAGGCGTGGGTTTTGATATTTTACAAAAAGCACGGTAAAACTATGAAAAAAACGCCTCTGCTTTCTTGCAATTTTTTGCAAAATTTGCTACAATATAAAAAAGAGTACAAAAGGATAAAAAATCAATGAACGAAAGGGAAACGTTAAAAATAAACAGTAAGGGGCATTTGGAAATTGGCGGCGCGGACGCCGTCGATTTGGCGCGGCAATTCGGCACGCCGCTGTACGTTTACGACGAGGCGCATATTCGAAAAATGATGGGGGTATATCGCGACGTTTTACGCAAAGAATACGGCGAGAACAGCTTAGTTCTTTATGCGTCTAAGGCGTTTTCATGCAAGGCGATTTACCGCGTTGCTGACGAAGAAAATATCGGCGTTGACGTCGTGTCAGGCGGGGAGTTATATACCGCGTTGCAGGCAGGCTTTCCTGCGAAAAAAATATATATGCACGGCAATAACAAGCTGCCTTACGAATTGTCGGAGGCACTTGACGCAAAAGTTGGGTGTATCGTTGCAGATTCCTATTCTGAGATTGATATGCTCGACGAAATGGCAAGCGAGCGCGGGATAAACCAACGCATTTTACTTCGCATAAACCCCGGAGTGGAAGCACACACGCACGCTTTCGTTCAAACGGCGACAACGGACAGTAAATTCGGCTTTTCAGTGCAAAACGGCGAAGCGGAAAAGGTTACCGAATACGCAATGAAAAAGAAAAATTTGCGTTTGGAAGGTTTCCATTGTCATATCGGCTCGCAAATTTTTGAAAAGGAATCTTTCGTGCTTGCCGCTGAAAAATGCATTCGTTTCGCCACAGAAATGCGGAATAAATTGGATTTTCAGCTGCAAACGCTCAATTTAGGGGGCGGCTTTGGCGTTTGGTACACGGACGAGGATAAAAAATTGCCCGCAGACGGGTACGCGGAATATCTCTCCGCCTTAATCGCTGCGGTAAAAAGAGAGTGTGCCGCACAAAATATGCCTTTGCCGTTCTTGTTGATCGAGCCGGGGCGTTCGATTGTCGCGGAGGCAGGGGTAACTCTTTATACGGTCGGGAACATAAAAGAGATTGCAGGCGTAAAAAAATACGTTGCGGTGGACGGGGGCATGTTCGATAACCCGCGCTACGCCTTGTATGAGGCGAAATATACGCCCATTTTGGCAAACCGAGCAACCGAAGTGGGAACGGAGCTTGTCACGATCGCGGGAAAATGCTGTGAAAGCGGAGATTTGATCGCCGTTGGCGTAAATTTACCCAAAGCGGAACGCGGCGACGTCCTTGCCGTCTTTTCCACGGGCGCCTACAATTATTCGATGGCAATGAATTATAACCGAAACCTGATTCCGCCTTGCGTGTTCGTAAAAGAGGGACAAGCGGATTACGTAGTAAAACCGCAAACGTACGAAGATTTGACGCGGAACGACGTCTTGCCCGCCCGTTTAACGGCAAAAAAAGACGTCGAATAGGTACTTTTTGACAAAATTATCACACGGCGTACTTGATTTTTTGAAAAAGAAACGCTATAATATATGGTATGGAATATTTAGTTTACTTGTTGGCGAGCTTTTTCGCCGTCGTAATCGTACTGACGCTGCACGAATTTGCTCACGCCTTCGCTGCGTATAAATGCGGTGATCCCACGGCAAAATTCGCGGGTAGAATGTCGCTTAATCCGTTACAGCATTTTGATCCGTTGGGCTTGGTTGCGTTTGCTGTGGCTGGGTTTGGTTGGGCGAAGCCCGTTCCCGTCAATCCGTCTAATTTTCGCCACTATAAAAGCGGCAGCTTTTGGACGTCCGCGGCGGGAGTTTTGACGAACTACGTTTGCGCTTTTTTATTTTATCCCTTGTTTATCTTGACGGCGAAATACCTTTTGATTTACGTGCAAGGGAAATATATGGAGATTTTCCTCGGGAATTTCGTCGCGTTATTGTATTTGTATTCGTTAAATTTTTGTGTATTTAACTTGTTTCCGCTGTACCCGCTGGACGGATTCCGCATCATGGACACCTTCGCCAAAAAACGGGGAAAAGTGTATTGGTTTTTAAGACAGTACGGCTATTATATCCTGCTGGGGCTGATTTTGATCAATTATCTTGCGGGACGGTTTCCTGTTTTGCAATATATCAACGTGTTCGGATATGCGATGAAATGGTTGGTTAAAATTTTCGGAATGCCGATTACCGCCTTTTGGAATTTAATCTTTTCCTAACTGCAAGCATTAAGGAGAAACATAATGGAAAAATTAACGATAGACTCCGTAAAGAATTTTGAAGCCGAGGTCGATTATACGACGATCTTGGACAATTTTGAGGGGCCGCTCGATCTTCTTTTACACCTTATCAAATCAGAAGATATCGAAATCAAGGACGTGTTCGTTTCGCAGGTTACCGAACAGTTCTTGTCCTATATGAAGGCGTTGCCGTACATAGACATTGATAAGGCAAGCGAATATTTAAACATCGCCGCCACGATCATCGACATTAAGGCGCGCAGTTTGATTCCGCCGCCCGACGACGAATTCGACGATTATTTTGAAGAGGACGACGATCCGAAGCAAGAACTCATCCGCGCCTTGGAAGAATATCAAATGATCAAAGAAGAAGCGGAAAAATTAAAAGAGCTGGAAACGGTAGGGTACTATTTCAAAGAGCCAGATAAGGGCTTGGATAACGTGCAAGTAAAATACAAAGACCTGACGTTGGACGGACTGTTGAAGGCGTTTACCAAAATGATGATGAAACGGGAAACGCAGAAGGACGAACGGCTTTCGCCTCGATCCATTCCCAAAGACCGTTTCACCGTCCGAGAAAAAATACAACACATTCGCACGACGCTGAAAGAAAAAGAAAAGGTGCAGTTTGAACAGCTTTTCGATGAAAATGCCGAAACACCCGAGATTGTAACCACCTTTCAGGCGCTGTTAGAGCTGTTAAAACACCAATTTTTGTTGGTAGAGCAGGAAGAGCTTTTTTCTTCCATCATTATAAAGAAAAATCCCGATAGAAGAGAGGAAGAGGACATTGGAGAAATTGACGAATATAATTGAGGCGATCTTGTTCGCGTCCGGCGACGCCGTTCCCGAAGATTTAATCAAAGAAAAATTATCCGTAACCAAAGCGCAGTTGGACAGCGTAATCCGTCAGCTTGAACGCAGATACGCAGGGGATTGCGGTATTCGCCTTTTGCATTTTAATCATAAATTACAGCTGGCAACCAACCCCGATTATAAAGAATCGGTAGCCCTCGTTTTGATGCCCATTCGCGAAAAGGAGTTTACAAGAACCATTCTCGAATGCGCCGCAATCATCGCCTACAAGCAACCGATTACAAGAACGGAGCTGGAAACGGTGCGCGGCGTCAACAGCGATTACGCAATCACGACCTTGCTCAGCTTGGATATGATCACGGTAATCGAAGTCG
>JAZKXM010000070.1:0-8286 GCA_045611585.1 Candidatus Scatosoma sp.
CGCGTTGTGATGCGTTTTGAAAGGACGGGCGTCCGCACCGATTTCAAGCGGTAACAGCGTGGGGGTGTCCACTTCTAAATATCCGCGATTGTCTAAATAATTACGGATTTCCTTTAAGATTTTCGAGCGTACACGGAAGGTATCGCGCACGTCCTTGTTCATAATTAAGTCTAAGTGACGAAGGCGATATTTCAAATCTTGATTTTGCAAGCCGTTATATTTTTCAGGCAAAGGCAACAAGGCTTTGGAAAGCATAATCATTTCGGTTACGTGCACCGAAATTTCGCCCGTTTGCGTTTTAAACACAAACCCTTTAAAGCCGACGATATCGCCGATGTCATAGTCCTTTTTATAGGACATATAATTTTCTTCGCCGATGTCTTGACGGGTTACGTAAATTTGGATAGAACCGCTCTTGTCCGCAATATGCGAAAAGGACGCCTTCCCCATAATACGACGGGACATCATACGCCCCGCCATCGTCACCGTCTTGCCCTCGTACGCCTCAAAATTATTTTTGATCGTCGCCGAGTCCGCGTCAACGGGATATTTCGTCTGTTCGTAAGGATTTTTTCCTTCGGAAACGAGTTTTTGCAGCTTTTCGCGACGAATACGCGCCTGCTCGATCAGCTGTTCTTCTTCTGCAACTTCCGTGTTTACCGTGTTCTTATTTTCCTGCATAAATAACACCTCTTTTGTGGCGGCTTTCCCTGTTTTTTCGGTCGGCCGTCAAACTATTTTATTGAATTTCCTCTATTTTCAGCTCATATTCGCCGTCGGGGGCGTTGACCTTAACCACGTCGCCAACCTTACCGCCCAACAACGCCTTACCTACGGGGGATTCGTTGGAGATTTTGTTTTCCATCGCGTTCGCTTCCGTCGTTCCCGTCACTTCATATACGTCGTATTCTTCCATATCAATATCGTAAACCTTCACCTTGCTGCCGATATGCACGACGGAATTATCCCCGTTTTCCTCAACGATCGTGGCGTTTTTTATTTTATAATCCAGCTCTACAATCTCGCCCTCGTTGGCAGCCTGTTCGTTTCTTGCCGCGTCGTATTCGGCATTTTCGGACAAATCCCCATGGCTTCTCGCCTCCGCGATGCGCTCCACGATCTCCTGACGTTTAACCGTTTGCAAATATTTCAAACGCTCAACCGCCTCGTTATAACCTTTTCTGGTCATATAAAAAATTTCCGACATAATAACTCCTTTTGTCCCGCCTTTCATTTTTTCGCTTTCCCCCGTTTCGGACACCGCCAAAACCTTCCGCGCGTGAAAAAAACGCTCGCAGGGCGGAACGTCAAAAATACAACCGTGGCTTTCCGAGATAGAGGAACGTCACGGTCTTCCTATTCAGCTTACATTATTATAATGCTTTTTATGCCTTTTGTCAATAAATTTTCTCGCCTTTCACGGAGAATTTCCCCTCGCAATTTGTTTTTTTGGGGCATTTTTGCGCTTTTTTGACAAAAAAGAGTGGATTTTCCGCATTCCAAACGCAAATTTCCCGCAACGACAGCGCAACCGCCTTTAAAACAAATTCTCCAAAAATAGACAATCGTAACCTAATTTCTCCACAAAATCCCGCGCGTTAAAGCGGACGTGATTAAACTTCGCAAAGTTAAAAATATGCGTTTTCGTCAAAACGGGGGTGGGCGCGTCAAAATGCGCGCAAATATCCGTCAAATAATCAAAAAAGTGCGAATAGGTAAGCCGCTCCTCCCGTTCGTACACAAACTGTTCTTTAATTTTTCCGTCCGTCATTAATTTAGCCCAAATTTTCATAGCCCCCTTATTATAGCCGATTTTTTTCAAAATGTCAAGGCGTAAGGCATATCCAAGAAAAAAGTATCATACTTTAAACCAAGTCCTTTTTTGTTCAGGCGAGGCAACCAAGCGCAGCAAACCGCCGCAATCGACCGCCGTGAAAGGGTAAAACCGCCCGCACAAAAAGAGAAATTTGACAAAAAAAGACAAAAGCCCCCGTTGTTAGTGAAATTACGACGGCGGACAAACGATATGATAGAGGTACAATTCATGGTAATCCTTTGTTTGCGTGCAAAAAACTGGCTGAAAGGGATCGCAATCTTTCTGGTTTTCGTCTTGGCGACGGCGGCAATCTCCTTCACCAACGTCTATACCGTCCGCATGGCAAGCGGCACGTTGCAAGACCAAACGACTGACCAAACGGCGGCGGCAAAACGCTCCTTGCCCATCTATTCGGTCGCGACGGAAGAAAAAAAGGTCGCTATCTCCTTCGATTGCGCGTGGGGGGCGGAACATACGGATACCATTTTAAACTATTTAAAGCAAAACGAAGTGCGCTGTACCTTTTTTGCCGTCCAATTTTGGGTGGAAAAATACCCCGAATACGCCAAAAAAATAGTAGATGCAGGGCACGAGCTTGGCACGCACAGCCGTACCCACCCGTACATGAGCAAATTAAGCAAAGAGGAGATCGTGGACGAATTGACAACCTCGTCCAACGCGATCGAAAAGGCGACGGGCAGCCGTCCCACTCTGTTTCGCCCACCGTACGGCGATTATAACGATCTTTTGATCAACACGGCAAACGGAATGGGGCTGTATCCCATACAATGGGACGTCGATTCGTTAGATTGGAAAAATCTTTCCGCAACGGAGATCGCCCTGCGGGTTGTCAACGGGGCGAAAAACGGCAGTATCATTTTATGCCACAACAACGGCTTACATACGGCAGAAGCGCTGCCGATGATCTTTTCCACGCTGAAAAACCGCGGCTTTTCCTTCGTCCCCATCGGGGAGCTGATCTATAAGGAAAACTATACGCTCGACGGAACGGGCCGCCAACACTCGAACAAAAATTAAAACACTTTCGGAGGTATTTATGAGCTACGTTACAGACAAAAACAATCAGGTTTTTATCGCAGGCGAGATCGTCAGCGACGCAACCTACTCGCACGAAATGTACGGCGAGGGATTTTACGAATTTTTCGTAAAAGTAATGCGCCTTTCGGGGCAGGCGGATATTTTGCCCGTCACCTTATCCGAACGGCTGATCCAAGGCGGAATGTTATGCAAGGGGAAGGAAATTTGCGCCGTCGGGCAATTCCGCAGCTATAACAAAATCGAAAACGGAAAATCCCGCCTAATGCTGACCATCTTCATCCGCGAGCTTTTAGACGAAACGCAGGGTAAAAACCCTAACAATATCGTCTTAAACGGATACATTTGCAAGCCGCCCGTTTACCGCACGACCCCCTTCAACCGCGAAATTGCGGACATTCTCGTCGCCGTCAACCGCGCGTATAACAAATCCGATTATATCCCCTGTATTGCATGGGGCAGAAACGCCCGTTTTGTAAAAAGCCTTTGCGTCGGCGACAAGGTTGCTATTTCAGGCAGAATCCAAAGCCGCGAATATCAAAAACGCCTTTCCGAAACGGACGTAAAAACAATGACCGCTTACGAGGTTTCCGTGTCAAAGCTGGCAACCTTTCAGGCAGGCGGGGCGTTCGATATCGAATCGGAGTACGATTTATACACCGCCTCCAAGGAAGGGGAACGGGCGTCCTTACAAGAATTTAACGTCGCCCCCTAACAGGGCGCAAAACCCTTGCATTTTACTCCTCAATTTAACATTTGGGCGTACCGTGTACGCGATGAAACGAAAAAAGCCGCCCTTTCGGCGGTTTTTTATTCGTTTTTTTCTTCTTCACCTTCCTCATCTGCCGCCAATAAAAATTGCGAAGCTTGCTCTTTAATCAACAATCCCAGCTGTTCTACCTTTTCGGCAATTTCGTCTAACGACGTCAACACTCCCTTTTTTCTGCGCTTCATTTTTCGGTCGGTATTTTCCCAATACACGCACCCCACGCCTTCCCGCTCGTTGACGATCACCCGTCGCATTTTACACTTTCCAAAACACTCCTTTTCCAGCTCTCTCTCTCCCAGCGTGTAGCAAACCGCAAAAAAGCCGCAGTTGCCGCAATACCGTTTTTTATTTTCCATTTCTCTCACCTCCGCATTTAGTATAGTCTATAAAAATGGACTTGTCAAGTATTTAGTCCAATTATTTAGTATAATCCTTATAAGGAGGAAAGAAGATGACGGATATTTTTTCAAGCAGATTGACAATGCTGATCAAGGAAAACAGGACGACGAAATATAGGCTCGCCAAAGATCTTCAATGCAGCAAGCAAACGGTGTGCAACTGGTGCGACGGATTTTCCGAACCGACGCTTGGCTACTTGCGCGCGCTAGCGACCTATTTTGACGTCACCGCCGACTATTTAATCGGATTAGAGGACGAAACGGGCAAAAAATTAACCGTCTGATTTTTTTCAGGCGGTTTTTTAAAGGGCTTTTTAGGCGTTTTTTCTTTTTTGTTCTAAACACAGCTTCTTGCACATACAATAAAGTATGGATTGAAGGAAAAAGGAGAACTTGTTATGAACGAAGAAATCGAATACGCTGAAATGTTAGAAATTCCGGTATCCACCGTAAACGTGCTGAAAAAGCAAAGCAAAAAACGCAAAGCTTCCGCAAAAGAGGCGGGGGCGTTTGCCAAACGGGAGGCTCGCACCCCCTTAAAGGACTCGCTGATCGAACAGGTCAACGGACGGCTGGCAAACGACCTTTCCACGTCCGAACAGAACGCATACGCGCAAGCGCAAATGCAAGCGCAAGTGCCACAAGCCGCACAGGAAACGCCGACGGCGCAAGACGGCGAACCCCCCTTCCAAGGTTTGATCAATTACGGGGAAGGCTCTCCCGACGAAGCGGACGGAATCACCGACCGCATTGATACGGTGCGGCTTCTTTCCTCCGCCAACAAGCGTAAACGGGTCGGCTCGTTCGCGTATTCGGACGCGTGGAATTCCTCCACCATCCCCCCTGAAGAAATGGACGAAGACGTGGCATTTTTGCAAAATGACGGGGGCAGGGTTGAGGATAAAACTCCTTCGCGCGGCGCCAGCGCCCTTTTGCGGGTAGAATTCGCCCTCGCGTGCCTTTTGTCCGCAGGCATCTTTTTGACGAACGTTTTAATGCCAAACAGCGCAATCAACACCTTCTTCGCCTCCTTAAAGCAAACGGAAACGTCCGCCGCCGACCTTCGCCCTTACGACGAATTTACTCTTTCGGGCATTCTGTCCGCGCGCTCGGACGCGGAAATCGCGCTTTCGGATGCGGGGGTGCTTACCGTGACGGGCGAAAGCATGATTTACCCCGTCGCGGACGGTACGGTCGCGGAGATCGCGCAAGCGGCTGACGGAACCTACGTCGTCAAAATCTCCCATTCGGACACCTTCACGGGTATCGTCGAGGGCTTAAACGAAGTATTCTATTCGGTCGGCGACGACGTAAAAGGGAACGTCCCGATGGGCTATACGAAAGGGGAAAAGGAAGTGCAGGTCACTATGTATTCGGAAGGTGAGCTTCTTAACTGTTTTGAAATAACGGAGGACGACCGCCTCGTTTGGGTGGAAAACGTCCAAGCCGAATAAAGCCGTCCGCTTGTTTACAGCTATGCCAAAAAAACCTTTTTCCTTTTTTAAAAAACAGAATACGACCCCCAAAAAGCGGCGACAACGCCGCTTTTTCGTCCACCCGCTTTTTTTCTTAGTCGGGGTTTGGTTTTGTCTAATCGGCAAGCTGCCCTTGTTTTTAATCAGCACCCTCGTCGCCTTACAGCACGAATGCGCCCACGCCTTTGCCGCGGCAAAGCTTGGCTACCGATTAAACAAAATAGTGCTCATGCCTTACGGCGCGGCAATCGACGGGGACGTCAACAATCTCACCTTTAAGGATGCGGCGACGGTGGCGTTGGCAGGGCCGTTGGCAAACCTTTTAACGGCGTGCGCGTTCGTCGCGCTGTGGTGGCTGTACCCCACCGCCTACGCGTTCACGGACGTCGCCTGCTACGCCTCGCTGTCCATCGCCGCCGTCAACCTGTTGCCCGCTTACCCCCTTGACGGGGGCAGAATCCTAAAAAACGTACTGCTCACCCTCTCCCGCAACCCCGATCGCCGCGCCGCCGAAAAAAGAACGGATAAGTTTTGCCGAGGTCTTACCCTGCTGTTTTCAGCGGTTTTCTTGACTGTGTTTTTCATCTTTTTAGCGCAAAAGCGCACGAACTTCACCCTGCTCCTATTCGGCATTTTTTTGTTCGCCAGCGGCGTATCGAGGGGAGGAAATTACGAAAAACTTAACGTTTCTTTTCGCTCTGCCTTCTCGCGCGGCGCAGAAATTCGCCGAGTCGCAATTTTAAGCACCTGCCCCTTGAAAAAAGCGCTCACGTTTCTTTCCCCCGACCGATTTCTGATTTTGGACGTTTACGACGAAGCGGAACGCTATATAGGCGAAATTCCCCAAACCCGTTTAGCCGAATTTTTCGAACGGTCAACCGTCTATACGCCAATCGGGGACGCCCTTCTCCCCGATAACGAGCAGGAAACGTCAATCGCTTAACTATTTACAAAAAATAGAAAAAAGCCAAAAAAATGCAAAAAAACGCGCAAAAATAGCCCAAAAACACACAAAAAGCAAGCAAAACCTCTTGCCAAACCCCGCAAAATTATGTTATACTGATATTTGCACGACAGATTTTGGCGACGACACCACGCGTAGGACGTCAACGCGCGCAAACAGCCATGATAAAAAAATTCGGGGAATAAATCAGATAAACGATACAATGAAAAAGGAATGGTTTTTCGACCGCTATTGCGGTCAACAATTTGCGGCGCTGTTAGAGGACGGTCAACTGACGGAGTTCGCCACAGAAAAGATCAGCGGCGGAGTGTTGGTCGGCAACGTGTATAAGGGGAAGGTCACCAACGTTTTAACGGGGATGAACGCCGCGTTCGTCAACTGCGGATTACATAAAAATTGCTATCTCTCCATCGACGAAACATATACCGACTATTCAAAATATGACGGTACCATGGGCGCGATGAACCCCATTTTAGGGGATTTAAAGGTCGGCGACGAAGTGGTGGTACAGGTCACCAAGCCCCCGCGTGGCACAAAGGGCGCAAAGGTCACGACCCACCTTTCCTTTGTCGGCAAGCGGTTGATCTATTTACCGAATACAAACTTTATCGGCATCTCCCGCCGTATCACAGACGAAAAACAGCGGGAAGAAATGCTAAAAACCGCCGAAAAGTTACGCGGTAAAAACGAGGAAGGGTACATCATTCGCACCCAAGCCCCGTTCGCTACGCAAAAGCAATTAAAAATGGAGGCAACGTACCTTAAAAATCTGTACGCCTCCGTCGAAAAAATAGCCCAAGACGCCCCAGTCGGCGAGCTGTTATACAGCGACGACGTGCTCCCCGTTCGCGCTATGCGCGACAGTATCGGCGACGAAATCACGGCAATCCACGTCGGCAACGAGCAGCTGTACCAAGAACTTTTAGAGCTTATCACCCTGCGCAGCGATATCCCCGCGCGTAAGCTAATTCGCTACACGGGTACGCGCGCAATGATGCGCGAATACGGCATTTCGCCTCTTCTCAAAAAAATCGCCGAGCCAACGGTAGAGCTGGAAAACGGCGCATATTTGGTGATCGAACAAACGGAAGCGCTCACCTCTATCGACGTCAATTCGGGCGGGTGCGTGGGCGACACCAATTTAGAGGACACCGTTTTCAAGGTCAACCTTGCCGCCGCGCGCGAAATCGCAAAACAAGTCCGCCTCCGCAACACGGGCGGGATCGTCGTCGTGGATTTTATTGATATGTACGACGAAGAACACAAAACCGCGGTAACGGAGGAGTTAAAAACGCATCTTTCCCAAGACAGCGCAAAATGCAACGTCCTTCCAATGAGCGAGCTTTGCCTCACCCAATTCACCCGCAAACGGGTCGGAAACGTATTGCTGGAATCGTTAGTCAAGCCCTGCCCGCATTGTTTGGGTCACGGCTACGTTTCGGACGATATTTTCATCTTTTCTTCCCTGCGGGCGGATCTTATCGACTGCTTTGCCGAGGGGTACGAAGGCGCGGTCGTCAACCTGAACGAACGGGTTATGAAAAAAATCTTAGAAGAAGGGGTTTTCACCCCCGACGTCAACGGGCTTTGGAAGGAAAAACGAATTTACCTCGTTCCCCACAAAACGTACCGAGAAAACCACTTCACCGTCCACGGCGACAACGATAAAATTATGACCTTGCCCGACAAGGCGCAGCTTTTGTATTGATAAACAGTCTTATAAAGGATAGAAAAACTGCCCAAAAAAAGGCGGTTTTTTTTCAAAAATGCAAGGGGCAGGTATGCGTTGAACGCATACCTGCCCTTCT
>JAZKXM010000071.1:0-32344 GCA_045611585.1 Candidatus Scatosoma sp.
AAAATGCAAAAAGAAGATTTATAATGTTAGAACAAAACATTATCATAGGGAAATGTTCAACTTTTCAAAGGAGGGTTCTTATTATGAGAACGAAAAAGTTCCTGAATGCTCTGCGGGCAATTATTGCGACGATGCTGTTCGTCGTGCTTGGCGCGTTCGCCGTTGCGTGCGGAGAGGACAAACCCAAGACTTGGGCGGAGTCGGGCGTGTACGTTTGTTACGACACGGACGAGGAAACGGCTCTTACGCTCAGCGGCGGGAAGAAATTCGTTTACGTTGTGGGCGAAGAAAGCAAGACGGGTACATATAAGCTGACCGATCTTTCGCTTGTTCTTACGTTTAGCGACAAAACGACGATGACTGCGGCATATTCGGAAACGGCTGTCAAAATGGCGGTTGACGGCGTTGATCAGATGTTCTATAAGGTCATCAACTATAACGTTACCTACGATTCGCAGGGAGGTAGCGAGGTTGCGGGCGTTACTACCGTTAACGGTAAAACGATTGAAAAGCCTGCAAATCCTACGCGTAGCGGATACGAATTTATAGGTTGGTACGAAGAAAGCGCGTGCAAAACGCCTTTCCTGTTCGATACCAAACGCATTACGTCGAATAAAACGCTGTACGCGCGTTGGGCGGTTTCCGATCCCGATGCGGCGGAATTCAACGTCGGCTTTGACGTGAATTATACCGGCGGCAAGACGTACGAAACCGTTTCGACGATCGACGGCAAGCTGTACGACGTAAACGTTCCTGCGCCCGTACGCAGCGGCTACACCTTCCAAGGTTGGGCGATCAGCTTGTACGACGACGGGGCGAAGCCGTCCTATATGTTTAAGGACGCGATGACGTTTGCGGAAAATACCACTTTGTTTGCCGTATGGCAACAAAACGACACGGGCAAGCTGGATACGCCTGTTGTCAGCGTAGAAGCGGGCGCGATCACGTGGAATGCGGTGACGGGCGTCAGCTCTTACAAGGTGGAAGTGACCGGTCCCGACGGGTTCTCCCCGATCAGCGCGACGACGGGTGCTACCACGTATAACGTGGCGTTTAACGATGCGCCTTTGGGCGATTATACCGTTCAAGTAACGGCGGTTGCCTCCAACGCAGCTAAAAATTCGGAAGCGGGGGTTAGAACGTACCTCAACAAAGCGCTTTCGCGCGTTTCGCACTTTGCAGTCAAAGACGGCAAGGTATCCTTTAACGCGGTTGCAAACGTCACCAACTACTTCATCACGGTAGATTGCGGCGATATCAACCATAACCATACCGACGTTGACCTTGGTACGGCGACCGAATACGATTTCTCCGGCTGCTTGATGCAGAAGGGCGGTATCCAATTCACCGTAACGTCCGCGGCGGAAGGATATTCTTCCGTGACGTCCAGAACGTTTACTTACGTTGCGGATCTTGGCGAAGTGAAGGATCTTGCGGTGGACGAAGCGACGGGTAAGCTTACCTGGTCGGCGGTGGAAAACGCAGATTATTACGTAGTATCCATTCTTTGCGGCAAGTCTGGTCACGGCCACGGCGAAGAGGTGAAGGTTACGGGTACTGAATATAGCTTGAAAGAATGCTCGAACGCGGACGGCGGGATCGTTGTCAACGTATATGCGGTAGGCGAAGGCTACAATGCGTCCGCTGTTGCGAAAATTACGTACAACAAGACGGCGTTGGCTACCCCTGCGGTGGTTTCCATCGACGGGACGACGATGACGTGGAGCGCTGTAAGCGGCGCGACGGGCTATACGGTAAAGGTTGGCGATAAGACCTTTACGGCAAGCACGAACTCCGTTGATCTTAGCGCACAGCAGATCGAATGGGTAAAAGAAAACGATTATAAGATTGCTTTGCAGGCGACGGGCGCAAACGGCGCTGCTTCCTTGTGGAGCGACGAGCTTGACGTGCGTTATCTTGCGATGGCGACGTCTATCAGCTACGACAAGGGTATCCTTTCTTGGAACCACGTTGTAGGCGCGACCGTGTACGAAGTGCGCGTAAACGAAAGCGAAACGACGACGATGGTAGAGGACGGCAAGAACTATGCCGAAATCACCTTCACGAAGTCAGGCGATAACAAATTGGAAGTGAGATTCTACGAAGGTACAACGGCGTCCGCTTGGGTTGCGACGACGGTGAAAGCGTTTGCGGTAGAATTTGACACCAAGGTTGCAGACACGACGTTTGCAACGCAATACAAGGCGACGGGCGATCCTACCGATTCCTTCGACGGATCCTCCTTGCAGAAGCTCGGTTATACCTTCTACGGTTGGTATAAGACGGATAAAGTGGGCGCGGGCAACGCACCTCTTTATACGGACGCCTTCTTCAAGGGTACGGCGGATACCAAGCTGTATGCGGATTACACCCCCAACACCTACACGCTGACCTACGATTATCAGGGCGGTACGGGTATGGCGACGTCCGCGAAGGTCGTATTTGATAAAGCATATACGTTGGCAGTGCCTACGATTGCCGACGCGACCAAGTCGTTTGGCGGCTGGTACAGCGCGCCCGGCGGTACGGGTCTGCAATATACGGACGGCAACGGCGAGTCTGTCAACAACTGGACGCTTGCGGAGGACGCGACGATTTACGCCTTCTGGAAGCTGGAAACGTTGGAATTTGAAAAAATGAAGTTGCCTGGCGACACCGAATATTCCTTCTCGGTATCCCAAGGTGCAAGAATTAACCTCGTCAACGAAATCACCATTCCTCAAACGTATATGGGCTTGCCTGTAAAGCGTATTGCGCCTAACGCGTTTAAGGATTGCGCGAAGCTGTTGAAGGTAAACCTTCCTAACACGATCGTTGAAATCCACACGAAGCCCAGCTCGTTTGCGGGCTGCGTCAACCTCCGTGAAATCAACGTTACGGAAGTGGAAGGCAACAGAATGATCCGCTACTGGTCCAAAGACGGCGTATTGTTCGACAACGGAAGATTGGACGAACAGCCCGAAGATCTCAGCCAATGCGAAGCGTCGGTGGCGGCGTTCCCCATGGGCTATCCCGCAAAGACCTATACGGTTCCCGCGGGCGTTGCGGAGATCCCTTACGAATCCTTCGCGGCTTGCCGGCTGGAAGAAATCGTCATCTCTAAGACGGTTAGCTTGATTGAAACGGACGCGTTCTATAACTGCGTTTCGCTGAAATCGGTGAAATTTGAAGAACCCGCAGCGGGTGAAGAATTGGTCGGCTTGACCATCAAGAAGAGAGCGTTTAGAAGCTGTACGGCGCTGACGACGGTAGAGCTTCCCGCGCGCTTGGAGGAAATCGACCTTAGCAAATATTATACGGACGGCAACTATTCGACGTCCCAGCCCTCGTACGAAATCGTTACGACCAGTTATTCCAGCTCTGACCCCAACGCCAGCGGTTATATCGGCGACGTTTTCGCGGGCTGTACGAAGCTGGAAAAGATCACCGTTCAAGAAGGCGGCACGAATTATAGCTCTGACAAATACGGTATTATTTATAATGCAGACAAAACGGAGATTGTTTACGTTCCCAGAGAGTTTGCAGGCCCTAACGGCGACGGTAAATATACCATTCCTTCGGGCGTAACGACGATCGGCAACGGCGCGTTTGTTTACAGCTTGGGCATCACCGAATTGACGATCCCCAGCTACGTTACGACGATTGGCGAATATGCGTTCTATTATGCGTACAACATTGAAAAGCTTATCTTTGGCGGTAAAGGCTTTGCAGAAGTTTCGATTGGCAGATACGCCTTCCGTTCTTCTTACGAAATTAGAGAAGTCGTGTTTGAAGAGGGCAGCAAGGTAACCTCCATTGGCGAAGGCGCTTTCTACAGCATGTCTTATCTTAGCAGCATCAAGATTCCCGCGACGGTAAAATCCATCGGGAACCACGCGTTTGCGTCCTGGTGCTTGACGAAGGTAACCTTCGAAGAGACGACGGCGGCGGGCGCATCGCTCGAATTCGGCGACGGCGTATTCTATAACTCCCGTATTACCGAAATCACGTTGCCTGCACAGGTAACCGACCTTGGCGGTATGTTGGCGGGTATGAACAGCCTTCGCGCCGTTTACGTATCTGAAAACAGCAATACCTATTATGCAGATAAGGAAGGTATCCTTTTCGATAAGGGTCAAACGGAAATCTTGTATTATCCTTCGGCAAAGACGGGCAACTATACCCTTCCCGACACGGTTAAGACGATCGGCGCGGGCGTGTTTGCAAACAACCGCAACATCACCAGCTTTACGATCGGTAAAAACGTAACGACGATCGGCGACAACGCCTTCTATCAATGCTCGAAGTTGGAAACCGTTACCTTTGAGGACGGCGGTACGGAAGATTTGACGATCGGCAAATATGCGTTCCGTTACTGTACGGCGATTAAGGAGATCGTATTGCCTAAGCGTTGTAAGACCATCGGCAACTATGCATTCTCCGGTATGAGCAACATGACGAAGATTGCGTTGAACGAAGGCTTGACGCAGATCCCCGAATACGGTCTGTATTCCAACTCGAAACTGACGGAGGTTGTCATTCCTTCGACGGTAGAAACGATCGGCTACTATGGCGTTGGTTCTAACTCGAAATTGACGAAGATCACCTTCGCGAAGAATACGGAAGGCAAGACGTCGGTTAGAGAAATCGGTGCGTACGCGTTCTATTATAACAACCTTTTGGAAACGGTTACGATCCCTGCAAGCGTTGAAGTAATCAAGAACTATGCGTTCTACGCAAGCTCGACGACGGGTCGTCTTTCGACGGTTACGTTTGAAGAAAACAGCAAGCTGAAGGAAATTTATCCTTACGCCTTCGCTTATGCGAAGAAGATGAAGACGATCACCATTCCCAAATCGGTAGAATACATCTATCCGTATGCGTTCTATTATGCAGGATTGGAAACGATCACCTTTGAACAGGGCGGCACGGAAGATCTGTACATCGGGTCTTACCTTGAATATTATTCGTCGCCGACAGCCACCAGCAAGACGAAATATTACGGTAATTCGTTTGGTTACACCAACCTTAAGAGGGTAGATTTCCCTGCCCGTTTGAAAGAGTTGGGTCAACGTACTTTCTATTATAATAAAGTGTTGAAGACGGTTACGTTCGACACGGAAAAGGACGGCGAAAACAACGTTGTTCCTAGCAGACTTGACCAAATCGGCGAATACTGCTTCTATGGCTGTTACGAATTTGAATCCATTAAGATTCCTAAGTCGGTGAAGAACCTCACGCCTATCGACGGCGGCAGCTCCTCGTACAGATGGGACCGTCAGGCGATCGGTAGATATGCGTTCGGCTACTGCTATGCGCTTGGTAACGTCGAATTTGAATTGGGCGGCAAGGGTCCTCTTTCGTTGGGCCGCGGCGCGTTCTATCACAACGACGAGCTGGAAGTATTGAACCTTCCTGCAAGACTTGCTTCCTATACCGACTTTAACGGTGCGGAAAACAATGCGTTCGGTGCGGTAAACGAAGACGGTGAACTGTACAGATTCTATTGTGAAAACTTGAAGGAATTGAACATTGTTGACGTAGAAAACGCTACGGAAGACAATATGTACGTTTCCATCGACGGTATTATTTACAGTAAGGATAAGACGCAGTTAATCGTTTGCCCTATCGGCAGAGAAAAAGAAGTTGTGATTGCAAACACGACGACGATTGTAAAGGCGAAAGCGTTTGAATACTGCGACAAGATTACTTCCGTGAAAGTGGAAGAAGGCGCGGCGGCAGACGTCGAAATGACGATCGACACCAACGCGTTTAAGGATTGTACGGCGCTTGCAAACGTTCAGCTTCCCGATTACGTTACGGTACTCAACCCCAACGCGTTTAAAAACTGCGTAGCCCTTACCTCCATTGAATTGCCTTCCGGCTTGAAGGAATTTGACGCGACGGTATTTACGGGATGTACGGGTCTTACCTCCGTAACTATTTCCGATAACAACTTGTATAAGGCTCAAGACGGTATCTTGTTCAGCCCGGATATGACTACTTTGTATTATTATCCCCTCAGCAAGACGGAAACCACCTACACGGTTCCTTCCACCGTCAAGACCATTTATCAATACGCGTTCTACAACAACCAAACGTTGGAAAACATCGTCCTTCCTAGGGGCTTGCAATCCATTGGTGAAAGCGCGTTTAGAAACTGTCAAGACCTTACTACGGTCAACATCCCCAACACGGTGGTAGAGCTGGGCGATTACGCCTTCTATAACTGTGCGAAGCTGGCGACCGTAACCTTTGAAGCGGGCAACGATAGCAACCCCTTAGAGATTGGTAACAAAGCGCTTGTCCACACCAGTAACTTTGCGTCGTCGAAGGCGGTTACCAACGGTTACACCTTCGGTTACTGCTACTCGTTGACCAACGTTCAGCTGCCTAAGCGTACGACGTCCATTGCGGACAACACGTTTGCTTACTGCCGCGGCTTGAAGACGATCAACATTCCTGCCAACGTCGAGGCGTTGGGTAGAGGCGCGTTCCGTTACTGCGAACGTTTGGAAACGGTGGATATCGAAGCGGGCTGCAAGATCACGAACATCGCGTATAAGTTGTTCGAATATTGCTACTCCTTGAAAGAATTTACCGTTCCTGCAAGCGTTATCGAATTTGACGTTCTGCCCGGTAAGAAGGATTCGTATGCGTTCTACTATTGCGAAAACTTGAAGAACGTTACCTTTGAAGAAGGCTGCGCGATCGAAGTGCTGTATCAATACACCTTCGGTTACTGCTACAAGCTGGAAGCTATCGAATTCCCTGCGGCGTTTAAAGAAATTAAAGACGCGAGCAGCTCTTACGCTCCCTTCTATCGTTGCGAATCGTTGAAGAGCATTACCTTCGCGGGCGATCAGGTAGAAAGATTTGGTAACTATGCGTTTGCATACTGCTACGGGTTGGAAAGTATTGATATCCCTGCAACGGTTACCGAATTCGGTTACAACGTGTTCTACAGCTGTATTTTGCTTGACAACGTTACCATTCCCGAAACGGTTACGGATATCGGCTACGGCTTGTTCTCTAACTGTAAGAGCCTTAAAACCGTGACCCTTCCCGATACGATGGACACCATTTACGACAGCATGTTCAGCGGTTGCGAATCGTTGACGGAATTCGAGATCACCGAAAACATCACGACGATCGAAGGCTATGCGTTCGCTGGTGCGGGCTTCAAGACGTTTACCGTACCCGAGTGGATCACGGAGTTGTACTACGGTTTGTTCTGCGATTGTCCTAACCTTGAAGAGGTTATCCTGCACGACGGCATTACCTACATTGAAGACGAAGTGTTTGCATATAACCCCGTATTGAAGAAGGTTCTTATTCCTGACTCTGTCGAATACTTTGGGTACTATATGTTCAGCGATTGTCCTATGTTGGAAACGGTGAAGCTGCCTGAAAACGATCAGATTACCATTCTTCCCGACGGCACCTTCTACAACTGTAAGTCGTTGAAGTCGGTTGAAATCCCTGCCAACATTACGTTGATCGAATATTATTCGATGGAATATTCGGGCCTTGAAAGCATTGTGATCCCCGATACGGTTACGGAAATTCAAGAATACGCGTTTGAAGGCTGTACCAATCTGGAAACGGTTGTGCTTCCTTCGGGGCTTACTTATATTGCGTATAACTTGTTTGACGGTTGTACCTCGTTGAAGAGCGTTACCTTCTCCGACAGCGGCTTGCTGACGGAAATTCAGGAATATGCGTTCATGAACTGTACTTCGCTGACGAAAATTGATCTTCCCGAAAGTATCACGACGATTGGTCCTAACGCCTTTGCAAACAGCGGCTTGACCGAATTCTATTTGAGCGGAAACGTTGCGGATATCGGCAATAACGCATTTGCGGGCTGTAAAGACCTTACGAAGTTTGAAGTGGACGAAGTAAACGGCAGCTTCGAAATCATCGACGATATTCTCATGAACGAAGCGGGAACGGAAATTTATCTTGTTCTTCCTGAAAAGACAGGTAAATTCGTCGTATCCGAAGATTACGCGTTGCGTGCGGGTGCGTTTGCAATCTCTCGCGTTAGCGAGGTTGAGCTTCCTTCCGATATGCTGGAAATTCCCAACTATATGTTTGAAGGGGCGAAGTATTTGCAGAAGGTCGTTTTGCCCGAAGGGTTGATGACGATTGGCGACTACGCATTTAGTGAAACGGGTCTTACCTCTATTCACATTCCTGCATCCGTCACCGTGATCGGAAACGGTGCGTTCGACGCCACGGAAGATCTGGAAACGGTAACCTTCGCCGAAGGCAACCTGCCCTTGGCGATGAAGAGTTACGTGTTTAGAAACTCCGGTTTGACGTCCGTCACCATTCCTCACCGTGTAAGAAAGGCGGATTCGTCGGATAACATCTATTACGCAATCGGTACTTATGCGTTCCAAAACTGTGCAAACCTCAAAACGCTGGTATTTGAAGAAAATCCTGCGGAGGGCGCACTGGAAGGCGCGTTGGTTATCGGTGGGTACGCGTTCCAGAACTGCGTATCCCTTGAACGGGTAGATTTCCCCAGCGCATTGGGTAATCTGCCGACCAGCAACTCTTATTACGGACTTGGGGCGTATGTGTTTAACGGTTGTACGTCCTTGAAGGCTGTCACCTTCAAGCCGACGGAAGGATATCCTATTACCATAGGGAACTATGCGTTTGGCGGCTGTACGTCGCTTAGCGAATTTGAGATTCCTTCGACGGCAATCTACCTTGGCGGTTACGCCTTGGCGGAAACGAAGATCACCGAAGCGACCATCCCCGAATCGGTTGCCGATTTCTACTATTCAAGCTCTTACGTTTACGAAAACGGTATCAGCACGACTACCTATTATAACCGTTTGTTCTACAACTGCACAGAACTGAAAACGGTTACCATCAAGGCGAAGCTTGACGATTCGACGCAACGTCTTGCCTACATGTTCGATGGCTGTACCGCCCTCGAAACGGTAGATATCCAAGACGGTACCACGACGCTGGGCGAAAAGATGTTTGTAGGCTGTACCTCCTTGAAGACGGTCAACGTTCCTGCTTCGGTAACCATGACGGATAGATACGTCTTCGAAGGCTTGACCAGCGCGACGACGGTCAATATCGACAAGACTGAGCTGGAAACCTATCAGTGGACGGTATTCTGGAACCACAACACCGACGCGAACATCGTTTATAAGAAGTAAGCGTCAAAGCGAAAACATACCAACCGTCGGCTGCTTAGCCGTAGCCGAGCGGTTAGGTGATTGAAAACAAACGAAAAAATCTTTCAAAAAAGCCCTAAAAAGCCTATTGAAAGATTTTTTTTACTCCTGTTTTAATCAAAAAAATAAATTATTTCTAAAATTTTATAAATTTTTTCAATTTTATAGCGAAAAATAGATGACAAAATAAAAATTATTTGCTATAATGATAATACAAAATAAATGAAAGGAGAAAAAGTATCATGAAAAACAAGCAACTTTTTAAGCAGTACAGAAATCGCTTGGCGATCGAAGGCGTATTGAAATCGACGGTCCTTGGTTTGATCATCGGTTTGGCAGTCAACTTTGCGGTGGCGCTGGTATCCTGGTTTTTCGGATACAGCGACGGTACCTGGCTGGCTATTGGGTTGGGGCTGGGCTCGGCGCTTGTTGGCGGCGTGATTCTCTATTTCGGAAAATTCCGTCCGACGGCGAAATCTATTGCAAGACGTGTGGACGGTTTGGGACTTGAAGAAAGAATCGTTACCATGATGGAGCTGGAAAACGACGAATCGTATATCGCCATGCGCCAGCGTGAGGACGCGAAGGCGAAGCTTGCGGAAGTTAACCATAAGCAGATCAAATTCAACGTCGCGAAAAAAGCGGTGGCTTGGGCGGTGGCCCTGGCGGTTGCTGCGCCTGCGATGACGGTAATTGGGGCGTTTGTACCCAGCGCGATGCAGCTGATCAATCCCAACGCGGCGAGCAATACCATTACCATCACTTACGTGGCGGAAGACGGCGGCTGGATCGAGGGCGAAGAAGAACAGATCCTCGAAATAGGCGAAGCGCCTACGGCGGTAATTGCCGAGGCGGAGGACGGTTGGATGTTCGTGGGTTGGGACGACGGCCACGGCGAGCCTTATCGTTGGGATAAGGACGTAACGGAGGACGCTGTATTTACCGCGATGTACGAAGAGGTTGAGGACGACGGCGACAAGGACGGTAACGACAAGGGGCAAGACGGTCAATCTGGCGACGGAAACGGAAATTCCAGCGGAAACGAAGGGGACGGCGCAGGGGATATGCCCGGCGAGCCTAACCAAAACAATAACAACAGCAACAGCGACAGCTCTTTCCCGTTCCCCGGACCGGAATCGGAAAGCGCAGGCGGTATGAACGACCCGAAGAATCAATGCAACGACGGCAACACTCCGTATCCTACGGTATTCCCCGAGGCTCTTGAACAGGCGATGGATATGTTGGCGAACGGCGGCGCTTTGCCTGCTATGTTGCGGAACGCAATCGAGCAATATTTTGCGGCGCTTGGCGTCAGCGGTACGGGCGGTAACGATTGAGATTCGTCTTAGCCTGCAAGGGCGAAGCTAAGGGTAAGTAAGGCGTACGAGGCGTATGCGCATCGTCTTGTAAACCAAAGAAAAAGTAAACGAGATCTTTCGAGAGGCCCGTAAAAAAGACCTCTCGGAAGATTTTGGTTTAAAGAATAAATGAAAAATTCCATTTCTTCACAAAATTGTATTTATTTTTTTCGATTTTTTTAGAATTTTTATAAAAAAATAAGATTTTCGGTGCGGTTTTGTGTGACAAAAGAATGGAAATATGTTATAATTAAACGTAATCAATAATTATAAGGAGAAATGTATCTATGAAAAACAAACAACTTTTTAAGCAGTATAAAAATCGCTTAGCAGTTGAAGGCATCATCAAATCGACAATTCTTGGTTTGATTATCGGTTTGGGTGTTAATTTCATCACGGCGTTTGTGTCCTGGTTTTTCGGATACGACGACGGTACCTGGCTGGCGATTGGGTTAGGGCTGGGCACGGCGCTTGTTAGCGGCGTGATTCTCTATTTTGGGAAATTCCGTCCGACGGCAAAATCTATCGCAAGACGCGTGGACGGTTTGGGACTTGAAGAAAGAATCGTTACGATGATGGAATTGGAAAATGACGAATCGTATATTGCTATGCGCCAGCGCGAGGACGCGAAGGCAAAGCTTGCGGAAGTCAACCATAAGCAAATTAGATTTAATATCGCCAAAAAGGCGGTGATTTGGGCGGTTTCGTTTGCGGTTGCCGCGCCTGCGATGACGGTCGTATGCGAGCTGGCTGCAAGAGGAATCCTCAATAGCGGACTTGGGATTATCAATCCCGACGCGGAGGGCAACACGATTACGATTACATACGTGGCGGAAGACGGCGGCTGGATCGACGGCGAAGAAGAACAGTACCTTGAACCGGGTGAAACGCCTACGGCGGTCGTTGCCGAAGCGGAAGACGGTTGGATGTTCGTGGGCTGGGACGACGGCCACGGCGAACCCTATCGCTGGGATAAAGATTTGACGGAAGACGCCGTATTTACCGCGATGTACGAAGAAGTTGAAGACGATGGCGACAAGGACGGAAACGGCAACGGTCAAGGCGAAGGAAACGGAGACGGAAACGGTCAAGGTCAAGGCGAAGGGGATGGCGCAGGGGATATGCCCGGCGAGCCTCAGCCCGGTAACGGAAACGGCCAAAGCGAGAACTCTTATCCGATGCCCGGGCAAGACCCTAACGAATCCGCCGGCGGTAAGAGCGACCCTAAGAATCAGGTCCAAGACGGTAAGACCCCGTATCAAGACGTATTGCCCGAAACCTTCGAGCAAGCGATGGAAATGCTGACGAGTGGCGAAAGCCTGCCCGACAACCTGAGAAGCGCGATAGAACAGTATTTCGAATCTATCGGTATCAGCGTGGGCGAAGGCGAATAAATTTAGGACAAATTAAAAATTAAAAATAAAAAAAATTTAAAGGAAGAGGCTTAATTATCATGATAACAGAAGAAAGCATCAAAAAGTTCAGTGAACAATGTCAGAATATTTTTGCGCAGATCGAACGCGACGTCGTTGGTCAAAAAGAGGTTGTAGAAGGCGCTGTCGTTGCGATGATCGCAGGCGGTAACGTCCTTTTGGAAGGTGTGCCCGGGGTTGGTAAAACCCGTTTGGTAAGAACGTTGGGTCGTGTATTCGATCTACCCTTCTCCAGAATTCAGTTCACGCCCGACCTGATGCCCGCCGACGTAACCGGTACGAACATCATCGTAAAGGACGAGGACGGCAACACGCAATTCCAGTTCCAGCCCGGTCCTATTTTCAGCAATATTATCCTTGCCGACGAAATCAACCGTGCTACGCCTAAAACGCAATCCGCTTTGCTGGAAGCCATGCAGGAACACACCGTTACCGTAATGGGCGTTTCGAGAAAGATGAACGAACCCTTCTTCGTCCTTGCTACGCAGAACCCTATCGAACAAGACGGTACGTATCCCCTGCCCGAAGCGCAGATGGACCGTTTCATGTTCAAAATTATCGTTAAAAATCCCAGCCTTGACGAGCTGATGGATATCGTCAACATGACGCAAAAGACCATGGAAGAAGTTGCGGAAGCGGCTTGTAGCGGCGAAGACCTGCTTGCTATGCGTAAGACGGCGAACCAAATCCCCGTTGCGCAAGAGGTTATGGAATACGCTATGCGTCTTTGCTCGGCAACGCACCCCGACAGCGACTGCGCAACCGAAACGGCGAAGAAATACGTTCGTTTGGGCGCCAGCCCCCGTGCAGGTCAGGCACTTATTTCCGCGGCGAAGGTTCGCGCTTTGATGCACGGCAGATTCAACGTTGCGTACAGCGATTTGAACGCGCTTGCATATCCCGTTCTTCGTCACCGTATGAAGCTGAACTTTGAAGCGGTTGCAGAACGCGTTTCCCCTGATGAAATCATCACCATGATCATCAACGAATTGAACGGTAAGAAGGTGAACGTTTCCAAGGCGATCGCTGCGGAAGAAAAAGAAGTAGCGGCAACGCAAACGACGGAACCCGCGCAGGAAAACGTTGAAGAGCCTAAGAAGGCGAAAAGGAAACTTGGGAGAAAATAATTAAATGGCGATCTCTTACTTAAACGACGAGTTTTTCAGTCGGTTAGAGACGTTGGCGTTAAATTTACGGGCAGATTTATCGGGATTTTTCGGCGGAAAACACCTTGTCAGAACGTATGGGCAGACGGTGGAATTCGCCGATTACCGCGAGTATATGCTTGGTGATGATATTCGCCGTATCGACTGGAATCTGTACAGTCGTTTCGAAAAATTCTTCTTAAAGTTATTTACGGATGAAAGACAGATGCACACCCAAATCTTTTTGGACTGCTCTGCCTCTATGGGAAAGGCGAACCCCACGAAGGGGGCGTACGCTGTCGCGGCTGCGGCGGCGCTGGGTTTCCTGTCCGTACATAATATGGATAAGGTGTCCTTTAAATTGATTAAGGATAACCGCGCGGAGGATCCTTTCGGAACGATCGTCGGGAAGCAAGCCTTTTTTAGGGCGATGAGTACGTTGGAGGGCGTTCAGTTTGTGGATGACGCGTCTATTTCGGACGCGGTAACAAGCTGTCATACGGGCTCGAAAGACGGACTTACCATCATCATTTCCGACTTTTTTACAGAAAACGACTGGAAAAAAGCTGTTGACTATTTGTGTTACAAAAACAGACAGGTTTTACTTCTTCAGGTGCTTACGCCCGAAGAGGTAGATCCCGTTTACAGCGGACGAGTGAACCTTATCGACTCGGAATCTGCCGATCTGACGGACGGGAAAAACATGAAATTGAAAATCACGCGCGGTATGCTTGCTGCGTATGAGGAAGCGTTGAAGGATATGACGGAAGAAATCCGCACCTATTGCGCGTCCCGTGGGGTTGATTTCATCACCGTTAGAACGGACACGCCGATTGAAAAGGCACTCTTTGGAGAGTTACTGAAAACAGGTATAATGGCATGAGTTTACTTTTACCTCTTGGGTTGTTGGGGCTGTTAAGTATAGCTGTGCTTATCCTTATCTATATCCTCAAACCGAACTATCAGCAAAAGCTGGTATCTTCCACACACGTTTGGAAACTGAGTTTGAAATATAGAAAGAAGCGCATCCCCATCAGCCGATTTAGAAATATTATCATTTTAATATGCCAGATCTTGATCCTCACGGCGTGTTCGTTCGTGTTGGCGAAGCCTGTCATTGCGGCGGAGCAGTTGAAGGATACCGAACAGGTAGTTATCATCGACGCGTCCGCAAGCATGTTGGTTACGTCGGCGGGTGAAACGCGCTTTGAAAGGGCGGTTCTGGAAACGAAGCAGATGATGAAAAAGACGATGGAAGAGGGCGGCTTGTTCTCCGTGATCGTAGCGGACCAAGATCCCTATTTTATCGCGCAACGTTCTTCCTCTGCGGATAACGTCGTTATCAGCGACAAATTGGACGACCTTGTACGGGACGAAATGAAGTGTACGTACGGCTCTGCTAATTTGGAAAAGGCTGTTTCCATGGCGCAAGAAATCGTGAAGCAAAACCCCGATACGGAAGTATTTTTGCTGACGGCAACGGAATATATCGACAAAGAGAATATCAACGTGATTGATATGGGCGTGGACGGCGAATGGAATGCCGCTATTCTCGATTGTCAAGCAACGCTTGAAGAAACCAACTATTATTCTATCACCATCGACGTCGGCGTTTACGGCAGATCGGAAGCGGTGACGGTATATTGCGAGATTATGGGCGCGAACAAGATTTATGACGAATCGTTTGTGTTGGAGTCGGATACTCTGTTTTTCAGCAATTTGGAAGAAGAACAGAAGGTTGTTTTCGATCACGAGGAGATTTGTAAGCAGCTCAATTTCGACCCCGAAAAAGAGGGTCTTTACGCGTACGAATATTTGTACGTGCACGTGGACGTTGCAGACGGGCTTGCGGATGACAACAGCTTCTATCTGTATGGCGGGTTAAAGGATACCGTTCGGATCCAGTATGCGTCTTCGACGCTCAACCCCTTCTTTTCCAGCGGTATGCGGACCTTGGACACGGTGTTTAGAAACGTTTGGGATATCGAGTTTAAGTCGGTAACCATCGACAAGCGTATGGAGGAGCAGAAGTACGAAACGGAAGGCTTCGATTTGTACATCTTCGAGCATACCATGCCCGACGTGATGCCTACCGACGGTATCGTATTGTTGGTAGATCCCGATTCCGTTCCCAGAAACGGCGGCTTCCGTTTGGGCAATCAATATACGACGAACGGCGGTGCGTTACCTTTAAAGGGTGGCGACGCGCATCCGTTGATGAATTATATTGATCCTACCCGTATTACGGTGACGAAATTTACGGAAATTTTGGCTCCGGACGGCTTTGATACGTTGATGTACGCGGATAGATATCCCGTTTTGTTGGCGAAAAACGACGGGGACGAAAAGGTGATGATCCTTGCGACGGACCTTCACTATTCCAACTTCCCCATTTTGTTCGATTTCCCTACCTTCCTGTATAATATTTTCGATTATTATATGCCTCCCACGCTGCTTGATTTCGCTTATGAAATCGGCGAAACGGTTACGATGAACTGCCGTGGCGAAACCTTGGAGGTGACAGGTGGCGATATTGACGAGGAATTTACCGAATTCCCCAGTCAGGTAGTTGTGAACAAACCCGGTACTTATACGCTGACGCAAGTTTCGATGATGGGCGATTATATTATTGAAAACTTCTTTGTGAGCATTTCTGATTATGAAAGCAACATCACGAAAAAGGTAGATGAGTTGCCGCCCTTACACGTCGCGCCGAGGTTGGACGAGGAGGACAAAGACCTCTTGATCTATTTCGCGGCGGCGATGGTTGCGCTGTTGTTCATCGAATGGTGGCTGCAATCGCGTGAGTATTTCTAATAGGAGCGAGAAAAAATGACGAATTTTAGAATAGCATTTGCATATCCTTGGCTCCTGTTGTTGCTGATCCCTGCGATCGCGTTGACGTTGCTTCCGTATTTCCGCCTTGCGAAGAAATACAGAAACACCAGAAACCGTATCGTATCCATCGTGTTGCACGCGTTGGTAATGGTGTTGGCGATTGCGTTGCTTGCGGGTATGACCTTTAAATATGAAATTCCCAACCGTGAAAACGAACTGTTGATTCTTGTCGATTCTTCGTTCAGTAATGAAGAATCGCAGGACGACAAAGATACGATGGTTGCGGATATCCTTGACAAATGCGGACAGGATTATCGCGTGGGCGTGGTAAAATTCGGTTACGATCAGGTATATGCGGGGAAGATGTCCTTTAACTCCCGCGAGGTATATCAACAGTATCTTCAATCGAAAGACCCCGACAGCTCCGCGACGGATATCGCGTCGGCATTGGAATATGCAACAACTTTGTTTACCAATAAAAAGACCTCGAAAATCGTGTTGATTTCCGACGGTATCCAGACGGATTCGGACGCGATGGACGTGATTAACGAAATCGCGGCGGAAGGAATCAAGGTAGATACCGTATATTATGCGAACAAAGCGCATACCGAGGTGCAGATCGTCAATGCGATCACCCCTGATAAAAACGTGGATATCGGTGAAAAATTCCGCGTTCAGTTGGTAACCAAGAGTAATTTTGGCGGCGGCGATCAAAAGGTAACCGTCACCATGTATGAAGACGACGTAGAGGTCAACAGCCTTGAAGTTAATTTGCAGGAAGGCGATCAAACGATCGACGTCATGCATCAATTTTCCGTGCCCGGCTTGCACGAGCTTCGTTTTGAAATTTCCAACGGGGAAGATACCTTGACGGAAAACAACGGCTACTGTACGTATATGTACCTGCAAGTGTTTGAAAACGTTTTGATCATAGAGAAAAACGAAGGGGAAGGCGCGCAGCTGGAAGCGATGTTGAAGGAAAACAATTATAAGGTGACAAGCTTCAGCATTCAACAAGATTTTGACCAAATCCCCACCAGCGCAAACGATCTTTGCGCGTATGAACAGGTGGTGCTTGTCAATATCGCAAACAGCGATATGCCCGTCGGCTTTGACGTTGTCTTGAACGAATACGTTTACGATCTTGGCGGCGGTATGTTGACCGTCGGCGGTGAAAACGATACGAACTCCATGGGCGAATTGATGCCCCACGCGTATAACCGCGACGATATGTTTGGTACTCTGTATCAACAGATGTTGCCCGTTCAGGTGGTCAATTACACTCCGCCTACGGCTGTTATGGTTGTAATCGACTCGTCTGGCTCCATGGGCTCGGGCCCGACCAGTAAATTGGGTAAGGCGAAGGAAGGCGCGTATGCGTGTTTGGCGGCGTTGACCTCCAGAGACTATTACGGCGTTATCACCTTCGACGATCACGCAAACGAACAGTTGAGCGTTACCCCCGTTTCCCAAAGAAAGGAAATTGAAGAACAAATCCAGCAATTGGGCGAGGAGAGTATGGGTGGTACGGTATTCAGCCACGCGATTGAAGACGCGGGTCGTGCGCTTGCCGCGGTGGACGTTGAAAAGCGTCACATCATCTTGGTAACCGACGGTGAAGCCAGCGATAAGGGCGAATACGAAGTATATATCAAACAAAACCTCAAAGCGGGGATTACCATGTCCGTCGTATCCATTCAGTCCAGCGAAGGAACGCTTGCAAAAATGCAAGAGGACGCGGCGCTTGGCGGCGGTAAATGCTACGATATCCAAAACGTTGACAAACTTGCCGACCAAATGTACAAAGACCTTTTGTCGCAAGCGATTGCGGAAATTGAATACGGTAAAGAATTCCAGCCGACCATTAAGGATTACACCTCCGTTGTTGCGGGCATTAAGCAGAGCGAAGTGCCTGTGCTGTCGGGGTATTACGGAACGAAGTTGAAGGAGGGCGCGGACGCGCCTTTGATGGGCAAATACGTTCCCATCTACGCTTCTTGGAAGTACGGTGAAGGTTCGGTCGGCAGCTTTATGTCCGATTTGAGCGGGAACTGGTCTGACAAATTTATGGATTCGCCCGTAGGGGAAACGATCATTTGCAATATAATTGAATCGTTGTTCCCGTCCGAGGATATCGTTCCTCAGGATATCAAGATCACCTTCAACGAGGACAATTATACGACGCAAATGAACGTCTATACGGCACTTGCGGATACGGATACGGTGGAGGTAACGGTGACGCCCCTTTCGGACGACGCGCAAACCTTCTATCAAGAAAAGCCGATTGCCGTAACGATGTCCGACGGATACACCAACTTCACGTTTGATATCACGCACGTAGGCTTGTATCAAATTGACGTTGTGAAAAAGGACGCAAGCGGTACGATATTGGATACCAGAACGCTGTACAAGACCTTCTCTTATTCGAAGGAATACGACGAATTCCCCGACGAAACGATAACGGGCGAAGGGTTCTTGACCGAATTGGCGGACGAAGGCAGAGGTGCGGCGGTGGATGACGTAATGGACGTATTTGCATCCTTTGAAAGAACGTTGAAGAAGGAATTTGACCCTCGGATGCTGTTTGCGATCCTTGCGATTTGCTTCTTCTTGATGGATGTCGCAGTGCGTAAGTTCAAGTTTAAGTGGCCTCACGAAATCATTAGAGATATCAAGGCGAAAAGAGCTTCTAAATAACGAATAACAAACGGCTTGTTGCGACCCGATACGGGTTGCAACGGTCGGGTGTTTGGCAAAAGTGTTTTATTTGATAACACATAAACTTTTTTAAGTTTAAGGAGAATAAAATGAAAAAGTTTCGTTTATTCATTTTCTTCAGCTTAATAATTTGTTGCATGTTGGCGTTGGTCGGTTGCGGGCCTCAGTTAGCCACGCCGAAAAATCTCGTCGTCGATCAGGATACCTTGGATTTGACTTGGGATACGGTGAAGGACGCGGATTATTACACCATCAGCATCAACGGGAAAGAAAATGATACCAGCAGAAACGCGTATTCTCTCGAAAAATTAAACGAAGGAGAATACACGATAAAGGTGAAAGCCTGCTCGACGGATGCCGACGCGTCCGAATGGTCGAAAAAGCTCGTCTTTACGCGCGAAGCCGAATCGGGCATGATTTTCAAACTTATCAACAACAATACGGAGTACGAAGTGGCGAACATGGGTACGGCGGAAGGGGATATCGAAATCCCCGAAACCTATCGCGGTCGCCCCGTCACCTCTATCGGCAGAAAGGCGTTTGCAAGTAAACCCAAGCTGTTGAGCGTCAAACTCAGCGACAATATTACGAACATTGGCGAACAGGCCTTCTATAAATGTTCCTATTTAAAGACGATCAATATTCCTTCGACGGTTACGTCGATCGGTGAAAAGGCGTTCCAAAGCTGTGTTTCGCTGGAAAGCGAGATCGTAATTCCTGCGGGCGTAACGGTAATCCCCGATATCGCCTTCGGTTATTGCGACAAGCTGACGAAGATCACCATCGGTGAAAACGTAAAATCTATCGGAATGTCCGCGTTTGCCGACTGCGAAGCGTTGGAGAAGATTGTGATTCCTGACAGCGTAGAAACGATTGGCGAATACGCGTTTTCCATGTGTCCTAACTTGAAAGACGTAACGATGGGAAAAGGAGTGCTTGCGATCGGTCAATCGGCGTTCCAAGGCTGCACGAAGCTGCCTTCTATCGTCATTGGCGAGAACGTTCAGACTCTTGGCGCGACTGTGTTTGAAAGCTGTTCCGAATTGGAGACCGTCAGTATGTCCAACAAGGTGACGGAGATCGGCGAGTCGGCGTTTAAAAACTGTATAAAATTGGACGACGTAACCCTCAGTGAAAATATCGAAGCGATCGGGGTGAGCGCGTTTTTGAATACCGCCATTTGGACGGCGGCGGAAAACGTCGTATATGTCGGTGATTGGCTTGTCGGCATTAAAGATACAAAGGTTGCGGCTTACGAAGTGAAGGACGGTACGGTCGGTATTGCCCAAGGCGCATTTATGGGTTGTGAAAAAATGACCGCAATGCATTTGCCTAATTCGGTGAAATATATCAATTCGTATGCGTTCTACGTTTGTCCCGAGCTGTACAGTATGGTTATCGGCAGCGGCGTGGAAGTGATTGGCGACTGGGCGTTTGCATTTTGCGCAAAGCTGGCGGTAGTGAAGCTTGGCGATTACGATTATACGGCGGGCGAGATGACGGAAAGCAGCCTTAAATCGTTGGGGAAATATGCGTTTTACAACAGTACGGCGCTTTCCTCTATAGAAACGCCTGATTCGTTGGAAAGCGTTGGCGCGTATGCGTTTAGAAAAACCAACCTTTACACGGGATCTATGGGCGTCGTTTACGCAGGCAACTGGATTGTTGACTGGAACGATTATATTATGCTTTCCCCCTCGGTAGAAATCTCCGAAGACGCGGGGATCGTCGGCATTGCCGAATACGCTTTCTTCAAATGCGGAGGGCTTGTCTCGATTAAATTGCCTAGTACGGTGACGAATATTAACCGTGCGGCGTTCTATCAAACGCAATATTTGCAAGAGGTGCAACTGCCTTCGACGTTGAAGAGAATTGAAGAATTTACGTTCTATCAATGTCCTTACCTTTTCAACTTCAATCTGCCCGAAGGGTTAGAATATATCGGTCGTTCGGCGTTCTATAACTGTATGTTCCTCGGTATGAGCGTTGACGAAACGGGGTATGTGCAGGATAGAGAGTTTACCTTGACCATTCCTGACAGCGTAAAGACGATTGAAAGATATGCGTTCTATTCGGTTGGGTATTCCGACGTCAACCCTGACACGGGCGAAGAACTTTTGTACGGGATCGACCATATCAAATTCGGTAGCGAATTGACGACGATCGGCGAACATGCGTTTAATAAATTCATTTCCGCAAAGACGATTACTTTCGGTGATAAGCTGGAAACGATTGAAACCAAAGCCTTCTTCAAGTGTACCGCGTTAGAATCGGTTACCTTCGGCAGCGGAATCAAGGAAATTGGCGTCAGAGGCTTCTACGGCTGTACGGCGTTGAAGAGCTTGACCATCCCCGGCAGTCTTACGTCGATTGGAAAATATGCCTTCTACAAGTGCGAAGCTTTGGAAGAACTGACGATTGAGGAAGGGGTTACGACCATTGAAGATTATGCTTTCTCTAACGCAAAATCGTTAAAGACCTTGCGTTTGGCGGACAGCGTGACGACGATCGGCAAGCAAGCGTTTAAGGGCGCGCGCGCAATCGAAAGCGTTGTGATTGGCGATAACGTGACCTCCTTGTCCGACCATGCTTTCTACGGCTGGTCGAATGCGACGATCTATACTGAACACGCTTCTGTACCCGAAGGGTGGAGCAACCGTTGGAATTCCTCCTACCGTCCCGTAATTTTCGGGGTGACGTTGGATAGCGACGGCGCGGTGTATTCCTTCACGAAATCTGCCGACACGTTGAAGCACGTCAACGAAAAATCGGTTGTCAATGCGCCTGCCTTTGAAGGAAAGGTATTTGCAGGCTGGACGACGGTGAAAGACGGCAAGACGGCGGAATTTGCGGCAAACGAAATTGCGAATGCTGCTGACGGAACGGTTTTGTACGCCGTTTGGACGGACGTCGTTGCGGCGTAACGTCGATAAAAACAAAACAAATTAGCGACCCAAAAAATGCCTGAAAAGCCCCGATAGGGGAAAATCAGGCTTTTCGGTTAGTAAAGGAAATTAGGAAAAGAGGAAGAATCAACATGAAAAGATTTTCCAAAAAAGCATTATTGACGCTTTTGCTGCTGACCACCGCGGGCGGTTTTGCGGCTTGTAACAAAGTGACGGCGATTGAAATTGCCGATGAGGATATGCCTCAGTTGACTTTCGTGCAGGGGGAAGAATTGGATCTTTCCAAGGGCATGTTGACGGTCACGGACAAAGAGGGTAAAAAGGAAATTGCGCTCAACGCGAAGGGCGTTTCGGTTAGCGGTTACGATAAAAACACACTTGGCGAGCAAGAAATCGTCATCAAATATGAAGGGCAAAAGACGACGTTGAAAGTAAAGGTCGTTGCCCGTATCGCTGCGAAAAACTACGAACAAAATTATTTTGTCGGGGAAGATTTTAACGCGGCAAAGGGGAGCCTTACCATCACCAATAACGACGGCACTAGCTTTAACGTGCCTATGAACGATAAAAACGTAACCGTTGGGGATTTGGATTCTTCTGCGGCTGCAACGACGACCGTGAGTGTGCAATACAACAACGGAACGTTGAATTATACGGACGTAATCCCCGTCAACGTAGTGGAAATTTCCAGCGATTCCTTCTCCAAGCCCCGTGACGTTGTGTATCAAAGCTATGAAACGCAAATTGTCCTTGACGGGTGCTATATTACGCTGAAAAACGGCAATTTGGAAAGATATATTTCCGTCACCGAGGACATGGTAAGCGGTTTTGATATCAGCAAAGCGACGGAGGCGAATCTTGAAACGCCTTTGACGCAGCAGATCACCGTCGATTATGCAAACCGTCAGTATAAATTTGACGTCAGCATTTATTACAGCCACGTCACGACGATCGTCGGCTTGGCTGAGGATTTGCTTGCGCTGGATTGGTCGGGCGACGAAATGCCGGAAATCAGCAAAACGCAAGGCGAAGCGGCAATCGAGGCGGCGAAGCTGTATATGGATTTAGAGGCGGACGAAAAGGACGCTGTTTCCGACGATATGAAAAATTCGATCGCCCGCACGGCGACCGTTTATGCAAAAACGCAATGGGACACGTCGGTAAAGACCTTTGAAGAAGTGTTCACCATCAGCGATAAAGGCACGTTTAACATCAGCGGCGGAACGTACGACGGCGTACAGCAGGCGGCAACCGCTTTGGCGAAAAAGGACGCGGATATGCGTGTGTACGGCTCTTTCTTGACCGCTGTCGCGGAAGAATTTGCGGCTGTCTATATCATTGGCGATACGATCGTCGGCGATTATTTGGCGGGTATTGCGAAGGAAGAATCTATTGACAGCGTTGTAGAGCTGTTCGGCTTTATGTCGGATATGTATGCGAAGCTGAAAAACGTTCCCAACGCGTGGACGGCGGCAGATTTGGCGAACTATAAAACGGACATTGACGGCGCGTTGGCGTATATCAAGGACAACGCAGACAAGACGTCGGGGCTTAGACAGGTTTACGGTATCGTTTCCGCTTGGCGCGAAAAGGACGATTATTTCGACATTCTGTACACCTATTATTACGATACGGAGAACGAGGACGCGATCAACTCGTTGAAAGATAAACAGCTTCCCGGGAAGCTGGAAACGTTGTATTCGGCGTTGATGAGCGAGTTTGATTATATCAACTATTTCAAATCGTACGCGGTGCAAACGACGCAGTTTATGCTGTTGTACAACGAAATCAACGACATCAGAAAAGCCGTGTCGGCGGGCGACGAGGGCGAAATGCTGAAAGAACTGTATTCGACGTTGAAATTTGACGGAGTTTTGGTCAATTCTTCGACGGGAGAGAACATTCCTTCTACCTTTACCGATTTGCTTACGTTCGTAAGAAACAATGGTATTTTCAATATCCTTAACGACGTTTTGGAAAACGAAACGGTGATGACCCTTTGGAACGATTACCTTTCCGTTTTGGAAAAGGCAAACGACGATGAAGAATACGTTGACGGCGAAGAATACAAAACTGCGGTTGCAAAGCTGTTCACCGATTTTATCGCAATGAATCCGGGCGATCAGTATGCGTTCCTTTGCTCGTTGAATTCCGGTTACGCGAAGGGTGTGCCTGAAAGCTTGTTTGATCCCGAAAACGAATATTCGTTGGCGTTTGTGGATATCATTTACGATTATTTTACGAACGAGGACAACGGAGTTTTGACCGCGGCGGCAGGCGAGGTGTTTACCGATCTTTGCCTCGCGATGGAATATTTCATCGGCCATGATATGGGCGCAGTCGAGCAGGATTATTTACAGCTGTTCAACGAAAAAATGGCGGCGGTAGAAGGGGCTTATACGGTGCTTTCCACGGAGGACAAAGCCGTATTCAATCAATACATGGAGGGCTTCTATACTCAATACACGGGTATTTATGCCGATTATAAAGATTTGCAAAACTTGCCCAAGACGGATCTTGGCGAATGGGCTGACGACTTTGCAGCGATCGAAGTGGCGTTGGTAGAGGTTTACAACGCGCTGAACATTGTAGAAAGCGAAACGGATAAATATCCGTACGTGGTCATTTTCTCCTCCTATCAAAAGGCGCAGGCGTTGGCAAATAAAATTCTGACCGAAGCTCCTGCTGAAATCGTCAATGCGTACTATTATGAAGGGTACGATTTTGAAGGCTTCAACGTCGATTGGTCGATGGACAGCATGATGCACTATTTCGGCAACGTATATACGTCCTATAAGACGGGCTTGCGTTTGGGCGATACGGTACTGTACGATTATTATTCGGACGGAGTGGAAGCGTTCCTTTCCACGGTTGCGGACATTTTGTACGCGAATATGTTTAACGTAATTGACCAAACGACCACGGTGCTTACCTACGACGCGGCGACGGTAACGGCGGCGATGAAGGCATTTCGCGAAATGAAAGCGTTTGATCGTTATTTCTTCGGGGTTTTGGACGGCAATATGGATCTGTACCTCAACGGCTTGAAGGAGTATTTCACCACGACCTATTCGGCGGCGGTTGCGGATGTGTTTGCACTGTTGCAGGAAGCGGAACAGGCGTACGCGCTGTATCAGTACGCGCCTGAGGGGAAGGATTCGGAAGACGTGACGTATAAAGCGAAGTTTAAAACCGCTTACGAAGCGTTTGCCACGGCGTATGCAAAGCTGACGGGGGACGACCTCGCGGCGTTTGCGTCGGGCGATTTGGGGGATATGTACACCTTCTACAAGACGGCGTACGACACCATTGATACCGAAGTTCAAGAATAAGAAAACGTAACGAAAAAAGCTCCGCTCTTTTGAGAGAGGGGCTTTTTTATATAGTTCCGTATAGAATTACGGTGAAAGAAAGGATTATAAAATGGTTATAACAGGGGTGCGCAAACCTTGACAAGCGCACGCAAACAGCGTTGGAGAAGGCGCGGTTTTATAGAAGAAGGGGAGATAAAAATACTTTTGTCCATCGTATCCAGCATATCCGCCTTGACGTCGTTTAAACATTCGGTTTTATACATCCAAACGCCGTTTTCAAAGTGGTGGACAAGGCTGCGATAATCCATATTGATCGTGCCGATCATGGCAATTTCGTCGTCGGCAAGATAGCATTTTGCATGGACAAAGCCTGCCTCGTATTCGTAAATTTTTACTCCTGCTTTCATCAGCCGTTCGTAAAAGGTTTTTGTCATTTCAAAAACGAGTTTCTTGTCGGGGATATGCGGGACAATAATTCTTACGTCAACCCCCTTCAAGGCGGCGTTTTCGATGGTCAGGCACATATCGTTGTCAACAATCAAATAAGGGGTCATGATATAGACGTATTTTTTTGCGTTGGACAGCATATCCGTGATCAGGCTTTGTGCCACTCTGCGGGGATAGATAGGTCGGGGCCCGTCGCCGAAGGGGAGAACGTACCCGCTTTCGCATACCGCCGTTTGCGGATAGAGAAGCTTTGACTGCGGCGGGTTTGGCAAGGCTTTTACGTTAATTCCAAAATCTATCAAAAACAGCTTTGTCAGCTCGTACACGGCGTCGCCTTCCAGCCGAATCCCCACGTCCTTCCAATGCCCAAAGCGGCGTACTGCGTTGATGTATTCGTCCGCGATATTTACCCCGCCCGTATAGCCGATTTTTCCGTCGATGACCGTGATTTTTCGGTGCGAACGGTTGTTAAATTCGTTGTTGGCTTGTCCTTTTAAGCGGGAAAAGGGCGTGGCTTTTATGCCGAATTTTTGCAGCCTTTTGGCGTAGCTTCCAGGGAGGGTGGACATACAGCCGATATCGTCAAAGACGACGCGGACGTCCAGCCCCTTTTGCGCCTTTTCCTTTAAAATTTCTAAAATCGAATCCCAAAACTCTCCCTCCTCAATGATGAAATATTCCATAAAAATAAACCGTTCGGCTTGTTTTAAGTCGGTCAGCATACTTTTCCACATATTTTCCCCAAGCGGAAAATACGTCTGTTTGGTGTTCGTAAAAAGATGCCCGCCCGAAAGGGAGGAAAGCAATTTTGCCTGACGGTAGGCGGTGACGTTTTCCGTCTGCAAGCCCTCGAACAGCCCTTCGTCCTGTTGTGGATATTGTTCGGAATACAGCTTTTTCAGCCGCTTTACGTATTTTTTGCTGAGCGTACGCGAATAGAAAAGGAAATACAGCATAAAGCCGACGATGGGCAGAATCAGCACGAACAGCAGCCAAGGCACCTTATATTCGGGATTGTCGTTGGAGGAAATAATCTTGATCACGCAAAAGATCTCCGTTGCCCACGCCGCTAAATAAAAATAGGGGATATAATAGCACAGCGCGGCAGTGATGGCGATGATCGCGCTCACCTCAAAAACGGTGATGAGAATGGCAAGGATATATCGTACGGGAATGTAATTGTATTCCCGCACGATCGTTTTTTTACCTGCCTTTACCGAGTATTTACGTTTCATTTTTCCTACCTCTTGGTTGTTTTGCAAAAATACCGAAAGCCCGAACGGTGTTCCGTCGGGCTTTTCCCATTATTTGTTGGAATGTTTAGCGGCGTCGTAGCGCGCGTTGGCTGCGGCGGTGCGTTCTTTTGCCGCTGCAATCTGTTGTTCTCGTTCTTCCTTCATTTTTGCCGATCTTTCAGAAGGACTCATATGCGCGTCGTCCCAGCTCTTTTTTGCGTCCGCTTTCGCCTTTGCGAAGGTGTTGCGGCCGCGGTTTTCCTCAAAGGTTGCCTTTGATTCTGCTTTTGCCGCTTCAAAATTTGCCTTATCTACCTCGTGCTGCTGTTTTGCGCTTTTCTTCATGTCCGCAAATGCGTTTTTGAAAAATTCTTTTACTCCCATTTTTTTTCTTCTCCTTTTTATTTATTTAACAATTCGTCCGAAAGGGCGAAAATTTGCTTGGAATATTTTTCTTTTCTTGCGCGCAGGATCATTTTGTAGATAGGGTAGGTAGAAAGGGTCAAGGCAATCCCCACCAGACCTACGCCGATCCCCAGCGCCATGCTCGACCCCAGCACCTTCATCGCAAGGCACATCCCCGTACCCAGCACTAAGGACGCCGCCGAGCCGTAAACGTACGCAAACACCGCCGCAGGGCGTTTTGCCCGTTTATCCAACGCTTTCAAGCGTTCTAACTTCGTTTGTTCCTTGGGTAAATAGCTTTGGCGAATTTTTGCGATCGCCGCCGTTTCAGTATTCATCATAATTTGTTACTCCTGTTTCATTCATTTTGTATATTTATTATACACAAGCGATGTTGCGGAAACGCTAACGTTAAGTAAAGGGTTTGAAAGAGTTTTGTAAAGGTTTTGTTAATTTGCCTTTTTAGACAATGCTCCGTCCCAACCCTCGTCAAATCGCAAAAAATTGAGAGCATTTGCTAATCAGTCATTTGTTGTGACATAGCCTTAGAAAAAAAATTCGGACGCAAACGTCCGAATTTTTTCCGTTCTTTTTCATTATACCAAAGCGGTTTTTCGCAAAATAATATCGCTAATCGCGCCGAGTCCGACGGCGAACAATCCGCTGCCGACCAAGCACCCGATTGCGTGGACGGGGGTTGCGTTTAAGGGGGACAGCATGGGGATCATCATAAACAGGAACATTCCTACGCCGAAGGAGAGGCAAAGGGACAGCCAGCTTTTTTGCTTTGCGATTACGCTCATCAAAAGGAAGATTGCGACGAACAGCGGGGATAGGCACACTTTGGCGAGCATACAAAAGAATACGTTTGCGCCGTTAAAGCCTTCCGCGGTGAAGGGCAGCCCCGATACTCCTCCGCCGATCAGCGTTCCGATAAAGAATGCAACCAGCATACAAGCGGCGCAAAGGGAGCAAACGACCGTTTTGGAAAGGACGTAGTCCGTCTTTTTTGCGCGGACGGTGAACAGATTTTTGGCGTAGCCGCTACGGAAATCGTCTGAAACGAACACGCAAACGGGTACGGCAATCAAGAAGAACATCATATTGACGTTGCACATGCTGACAAGGTCCATTCCTCCGCCTGCGCCCATAGACGCGCCGTCTATCGAACCGAGGATTTGCCAAACGTAATCAAACCCTTTTATCGGCTCGTTGGGAAGCCCTGTTTGTTGGTTGATTGTGACCGTTCCGTCCATCATTGTCGTCATCACGAGGATCAAGACGGGGATCGCCAAGGACACGCCTACCATAATATAAAAGATGGGGGAAAGGAACAGTCGTCTGAGATCGACGGCGAGCATACTTTTCGCCCGTTTTGCAAAGGTTTGCTTTTCAAATTGCTTTTCCACGTTATCTCGCCTCCTTTTCCTTCATTAAATCAATATAGTATTCTTCCAAGCTAATCTTGCGGCGTTCAATTTCGGTGACGATTACTCCGTTTTCAAAAAGGTAGGATACAATCTCCTCTGTCGTTTTTGCCCCGTAAACGCGCAAATAACCCCGTTCGTCCTCTTCTACGCGTGAATATTCACCCAGCAAAATTCCTTGCGTTTTAGGGGTGTTTTTCGCCTTTAAGGCGACGTAAGTGGGACAGCTTGCCTCCAGCTCGTCCGCGGTCATTTCCTTAATCATTTTTCCGCCGCGAACAATGCCGTAATGGGTGGCGATTTTTTCCAGCTCGCCCAAGATATGCGAGGAGAGAAGCACCGTGCCGCCGCGTTTTGCGATATCCTGCAAAACCTCCCGCATAATGCGAATACCGTCGGCGTCCAAGCCGTTGATCGGCTCGTCTAAGACCAGCAGGTCGGGGTTGCCAAGAAGCGCCATCGCGATCCCGATCCGTTGTTTCATACCCAAAGAGCAGTTTTTGTATTTGTTGCCCGCCGCGCCTTCCATACGGACCAGCTTTAAAACGGAGCGCACCTCGTCCTTTGCGTTTTTCAGCCCTAAATTTGCCGCCTGAATCATCAAATTATTCCAAACGGTGAGGGAGGGGAAGCAGCCGGGGGCTTCGATCAGTACCCCCATTTTGGCGCGGACGTCCCCGTCCGTTTGCGCACGACCGAAAATTTTAACGTCGCCGCCGCTTTGGCTGATTAAGCCGCAGATGATTTTTTCGGTGGTGGATTTCCCCGACCCGTTTTCCCCGATAAAGCCGTAAATGCTACCGACGGGGACGGTCATATCCAAGCCCTGCAAGGCTTGCTTAGGGCCGAAATTTTTGGTTAAATTTCTAATCTCTATTGCGTTCATTTTTTTATCTCCCGTTAATATACGTCGCTTTTGGAAAGGACGTATGTCCCCAAAAGGTTGTAAACGACCGACCACAAGACGGAAACCGTCAAGCACACAAGTACGTTAAGTAAATTGCCCGACAGACACGCATACACGGACGAGCCGTATAAAAATACGTTGAGTATGGGGGAATTTCCCACGATCGCCCCCACGCCGATCACCAAAATTCCCGTTCCGAAAAAGAAGGAGGAGGCGATAGAAACGCCGAAATATTTTCTAAAAATGACGTTTAGGAAGGTGTAAAGGCTTGCCCAACCCAAGCTCATTACCACTTTGCCGAGAATGGCGCAAAGCAGGTGGAAGGGGTTGACGGAAAAGGAGGTTTGGGTCAGGGCGCCCGCAACAATTCCGCCAAAGAGATAAGAAAAGCACATACACGCCATCGCAAACGCGCAGACGAGGGATTTCGAGATCATATAATCTTGCTTTTTCGCGTGCGTGGTAAACAGCTGCTTGACGTAGCCGCTTTTATAATCGTGCCCGATGAAGATAGACACCATAATTCCGCCGAAGATGAATACCATATTCATATTTGCGTATTTTTCAATCCCCTCAAAGCCGTAGATAGGGGTATCCGCCGCAATCGCTTGCCAAACGTTGGTAAACAGCGGCGTTGCGGGTTCGCCGTTCGGCCCTGACATTCCCGTCATCGCGATCAGCATCGCGGGGATGATCGCCGCGATCGCCAAAAAGATATAAAAAAGCGGAGTCTGAAAGAGTCTGTAAAAATCGACGCCCAGCATTCCTTTCAGCCGTTTTGTAAAGGTGGGGGATTGGAAGGTGATTTCTTTCGTTTGCATATCAGTCTGCCTCCTTTTGGCTCATCAGTTGGATATAATATTCTTCTAGACCGATCTTGTTTTTCTTGATTTCGCTGACTACGTGTCCTTGCCGATAAAGACATTCGACGATTTTTTCCGTATCCTCCTCGTCGTAAACGCGCAGATATCCCTCCTCCTGACGGACGGTGGGAAAGAGTGCTTTTAAAACAGCTTCCGCGCCCGCCATATCTGCCGTTTTTAAAGAGGTAAAAACGCGCGCGCGGGATTCCATTTCCTGTGCCGTCAGCTCTTGAATCATTTTTCCGCGGCGAATGATTCCGTAATGGGTCGCGATTTTTTCCAGCTCGCCCAAAATATGCGACGATATCAAAACCGTACAGCCGTACGTTTGAGTGATATCCACAAGAATTTCCCGCATAATGCGCATCCCGTCCGCGTCCAAGCCGTTGATCGGCTCGTCCAAAATGAGTAGGGCAGGGTCGCCGAGAAGCGCCATCGCGATTCCGATTCGCTGTTTCATACCCAGCGAACACCGCTTGAATTTGAGGTTGATCGAATCTTCCATTCGGACGATTTTTAACACTCGGCGAATTTCCTCGTCGCGGTTTTCAATGCCTAAATTGATGGCTTGCATCATCAAATTTTGATAGACGCTTGACCCCGGGAAGCAGCCCGTGTTTTCGATCAGCGCGCCGATCCTTGCCCGCACGCCTGCGTCCGTATAATCCTTGCCGAACAGCTTGATTTGTCCTTCGTCCTTGACAAGGTGGCCGCAAATCAGCTTTTCCGTCGTCGATTTTCCCGACCCGTTTTCCCCGATAAAGCCGTAGATCGCGCCGACGGGGACGGTCATGTTCAGCCCGTTCAACGCGTACATTCCGCGAAAGCTTTTCGTCAGGTTTCGTATTTCGATTGCGTTCATAACATAAAACTCCTTTTGTAGCTTACCCATCCATTATACCGAAGAAAGATTAAAAAAACGCAAAGGTTATGTTTGCGAAAGGTTTTTAATTTGTAAAAGAAATGTAAAAGCGACAACGATCGACTCGTTGCCGCTTTAAATGCGTTTAGAAAATTTATTTTTCTTCGGGTTGTTCGTTTAACAATTCTTCCGAAAGCTTTAAAATTTCGTCGCCGTACCGTTCCTTGTATTTCTTTAAAACGTGGGCGTAAACAGGGTAGGAAATTGCCATCGGCACTCCGCCGACGATACAAAGGACCACGCCCCATACAAGGAGCTTCCACTCTAAAACCATAGCAAGGCCCAAGCCGAAAATTAGACAGCCCACAACGCCCAAAATGAGGGCGGTGACGGTTGCGGTATTTTTGACCAAAGAATCTAACCGCCGCAGCCGTTCCAGCTTGCTTTCCGTTTTTTCCTGCGGACAGTACTGCTTGCGTATGCTGTCGATTTCCTTGCGCTCCTCCTCGGTGGGGGCGGTGTATTTATAACGAAACTGATTGTCTTTCATCGTTGATTTTTTCCTTTTGCATTTTGATTATTTTTCTTCCCTTGACGATCGTATAAACGCCCAACCCGATAGAAAGGAAGCTGACCGCACAGCCCGTCAAGGTGTTCATCAAAGAAACGTTCATCGTTTCGTCGCCGAACATTGTTAAAAGCGCAGTTTGCAGAGCCAAAATGGATACGCACGCGTCCGTCAGGTTGATGTTTCTAAACGCCTTTACGGTTAGATCCGTTTGCTTTTGCGCACGGATAAAGCTGACGATGGACATGGGCATTTTATAAAATGCGTACGCCGCGTACGCAAACACCGTCCAGCCGATATAGGTAAAATGCGCGTCCGAAAAGATCATTTGCGCAATCGCTGAGGACAGCGCAAAATTCATCAGCAGTAACACGATTCCGCTGTTTGTGTATGCTTTCGCTTCGGACAGCTTTTGCCGTTCGGTAAGCTCGCCCCCTGCTTGAACCGCCTTGCCTATTTTACTTCGGTAGCTTAATATACCGCCGCGAAGAAGGGCAAGCGCGATATAATACGCCGCCAATGCTCCGTACCAAATGGAACGATTTGCGATACCCATGTACGCGTTGAAGCCGCTGAAAAGGAGATTTAATAAAAACGCCAACGCCGCAAACACGACCGTTCGAAATCCGAAATTTTCAAGCAGGCGGCGGGTGAAGGCTTTGCTTTGCAGCCATTCTTTCGTCCGTGTTTTCAGCTTGGGGAAGAGGGGAATTGCCAAAAAGACGCTGTATGA
>JAZKXM010000072.1:0-3052 GCA_045611585.1 Candidatus Scatosoma sp.
CGATGACGATACGCATACCCTCTCTGTCCGATTCGTCGCGGATATCCGAGATGCCTTCCAGCTTTTTATCCCGTACCATGTCCGCGATCGTCTTAATAAGCAGCGCTTTGTTTACCTGATAAGGAATCTCCGTCACCACGATCCGCGAACGAATATTGTTACCCGTGCCGTATTCCTCAATTTCGCATTTCGACCGAATGACAAGGTTGCCTTGTCCCGTACGGTACGCGTTTCTAATCCCGCTTCTGCCCATCAAAATACCCCCCGTAGGGAAGTCGGGCGCGGGGATATATTCCATCAGCTCGTCCACCGTGATATCGGGGTTGTCGATCATCGCAATCGTCCCGTCAATCACCTCGGAGAGGTTGTGCGGGGGGATATTCGTCGCCATACCCACGGCGATACCGTCCGAACCGTTGACAAGCAGGTTAGGATATCTTGCGGGCAACACGACGGGCTCTTCCTCGCTACCGTCAAAGTTAGGAATAAAATCGACCGTTTCCTTGTCGAGGTCTTTCAACATTTCCGCCGCCAGCTTCGTCAATCTCGCTTCCGTATAACGCATAGCCGCCGCGCCGTCGCCGTCCACCGAACCGAAGTTCCCGTGTCCGTCCACCAGCGGGAAGCTGATAGTAAATTCTTGCGCTAAGCGCACCAAAGCGTCGTAAACGGAACTGTCGCCGTGCGGGTGATATTTACCCATACAGTCACCGACGATACGGGCGCACTTTCTGTACGCCTTGTCGTTGTAAAGCCCCATTTCGTGCATAGAGAACAAAATTCTTCTATGGACGGGCTTCAAGCCGTCGCGCACGTCGGGGATTGCTCTTGATTTATTAACCGCCATCGCATAAGCGATGAACGAACGTTTTAACTCGTCGTCAACCTCGATGTCAAGCATCTTCGTCATCGCAAGTGTTTTTCTAAATTCCTCCGTCAATTCGGGGCTGGTTTCTTTTTTAGCCATTGTCTTTCTCCTCGTTTGAGAATTGATTTTTTATTGATTGTTCCGCCCACCCTTTTCCGTTAAAACGCGGAGAAGGATTGCGGATTTACGCCAAATACGGAAGCTTCGCCGCCGCGACTTTACAGGTCGTAAACGAGCAAGGCGAATACCGTTGAGGCGTAAAGGCGCTCCCTTATACGCGTTTAGACGTCCAAATCGGTAACAAGCGACGCATTTTCTTCGATAAACTTTCTTCTAAGTTCGGGGTTTTCGCCCATCAGCATCGTAAACATTTGGTCAGCTTCCGCGGCGTCCTTCATCGTCACGCGGATCAGAGTTCTCGTCGCGGGGTTCATCGTCGTATCCCACAGCTGTTCTTTACTCATTTCGCCAAGACCCTTATAACGCTGATATTCTACCTTGCCCGTCGCGTTTTTGTCGTATTCGATCTTTTCTTCTTCCGAATAGAGGTAATCGTCGTGACCTTTGATAGTCGCCTTGTAAAGGGGCGGCTTCGCCGCATAGACATGGCCGTGTTCGATCAAGGGCCGCATATAGCGGAACAGGAAAGTGTATAAAAGAATACGAATATGCGCGCCGTCAACGTCGGCGTCGGTCATGGAAATAATACGGTCATATCTTAACTTGCTTTCGTCAAAATCGTCCAAAATCCCGCAACCGAACGCGGTAATCATAGATTTGATTTCCTCGTTTTCCAAAACGCGGTTTAAACGTACCTTTTCTACGTTGAGGATCTTACCGCGAAGGGGCAAAATCGCTTGGAAACGTCTATCGCGCCCTTGCTTTGCCGTACCGCCTGCCGAGTCCCCCTCTACGATATAAATTTCGCAAAGCTCACTTCTTCTGTCCGAACAGTCGGCAAGTTTCCCGGGCAGCGTGCTCGATTCCAAAATCCCCTTTCTTCTCGTCAACTCTCTTGCGCTTCTCGCCGCGTCGCGCGCCTTTTGCGCCGTGATACAGCGAAGAACCAGCTCTTTGGCGGCGGAAGGGTTTTCCTCCAAGAAGGTCGCCATATGTTCGGTCACGCACTTATTTACAAAGGTACGTATCGTCGAATTGTTCAGCTTGTCTTTGGTTTGCGATTCAAACTGCGCGTTGACCAGCTTCACGGACACGACGGCGGTGATCCCTTCACGCACGTCCTCGCCCGTCAGCTTGTCGCTTTCCTTTAAGATATTGTGCTTTCTGCCCGCCTCGTTGATAACCTTCGTCAACGCCATCTTCAACCCTTCAACGTGCGTACCGCCGTCAATCGTGTTGACGTTGTTGGCGTAGCTGTAAATCACTTCGTTATAGCTATCGTTGTATTGAATCGCCACCTCGCAAACGGTGTCCCCGTCCTGCTCCTCAAAATATACGGGGTTGGGGAACAACAGCTCCGAACGGTTTTTGTTCAGCTCCTCGACGAACGAACGGATACCGCCCTCATAGCAGAAGGAATCCTTCTTTTCCTGCCCCGCACGGGTGTCCTCTAACGTAATTCTTAACCCCTTGTTAAGGTACGCCAGCTCGCGCAAGCGCCCCTTTAAGGTATCGTAATTGAACACCGTCGTTTCAAAAATGTCCTTATCGGGCAGGAAGGTGACCTTCGTCCCCGTGAGGTCAGAATCCCCCACCACCTGCACCGAACGCTGCGGCACGCCGCGGTTGTACGTTTGTTTGTAAATTTTTCCGTTTTGGTGAACTTCCGCGTCCAGCCATTCGGAAAGGGCGTTTACCGCCTTCACGCCGACGCCGTGCAAGCCGCTGGATACTTTATAGCCCGAATCCCCGCCAAACTTACCGCCCGCGTTTACCTTGGTAAATACGACCTCCAACGTAGAAATCCCTTCCTTCGGGTGAATCCCCGTCGGGATCCCTCTGCCGTTGTCCTGCACGGTACAGCTGCCGTCTTCGTTTAAAAATACTTCGATATGCGTACAGTACCCCGCCAACGCTTCGTCGATAGAGTTATCCACTACCTCATGCACAAGGTGGTGTAAGCCCTTTGCGTCCGTGGACGAAATATACATACCGGGGCGTTTTCTGATGTGTTCCAGCCCGTCAAGGACCTGAATTTGCTCCGCGCCGTATTCCCCCTCCACG
>JAZKXM010000073.1:0-1751 GCA_045611585.1 Candidatus Scatosoma sp.
TACGACGTCCATTTTGACGATTACGTCTAACGTTGTATACGGTAAAAAGACGGGTAACACGCCCGATGGTAGAAGAGGCGGTACGCCCCTTGCACCTGGTGCAAACCCCATGCACGGCAGAGATTCTAACGGCGCGTTGGCTTCGCTTGAATCGGTTGCGAAGCTTCCTTACGAATATTCGAGAGACGGTATTTCCAACACCTTCTCGGTTACCCCCAACTCGCTTGGGAAAGAGGACTGATCTTAACGGATCGAACAACAGGCGCGGCGCGTGAAATCGCGCGCCGCATAAAAAAATAAAACAATAAGGAGAATTTATATTATGTCGAACAGAGTAGATAATTTGGTTAATATGTTAGACGGCTACGTCGGCGACGGCGGGCATCACATCAACGTAAACGTTTTCAACCGCGAAACCCTTTTGGATGCGCAGGCTCATCCTGAAAAATATCCTCAGCTGACCATCCGTGTTTCCGCTTACGCCGTAAACTTCATCAAATTGACGAAGGAACAGCAAGACGACGTTATTTCCAGAACCATTCACGAATCTATGTAATCGTGAAAAAATGAACTTTTGATTGTAAAAAAGCTGTCGCCTGCATAAGGGGACGGCTTTTTGCGTCAAAATTTGGCTTTATCATTCCAAAAATAAGCCGTAAAAGGGGATTTTTGGCGAAAAAAACGAGGAGGGAATATGTTTATTCTGTACGCGCTGAAAGGCGAAAAATGGACGGAATACGCGCGGTTTAAAGATCGTCGCGGATATGCGGATTTGGTCGCGGAAGCGGCAAAAGAAAAAGCGCAACGCGCCAAAACGGAAGAAGAAAGCAAAGCCGCCGCAATTATGCAGGCGTTCGTTTTGGAAAAAAAGTGGTTTGCCGCCACGGATGGAAAGGCGGTCAGGCGTGCTTTGCGGCATTTTGACGAAGTGGGCATTTCCAACGACGTTTGGGAGGCTTTGGAAGGGCTTTTGGAGGAAGCGGACGGGTTTGCTCTGGCAAAAGAAGGCGAAGACGTTTGCGGGTACGAAAAAGCTACCGTATAAAAAGGAGAAAGTGAGATAAATATGAAAAAGTTTTTGAAGGCGGCGGCATGTTTGCTGTCCGTAACGATGGGTTGTTCGCTGCTTGGCGGGTGCGATTTTCAGCAAATCTTGGACGAGATCCTCGGCGCGTTGGAGGAGGACGGCAACAGCGCCTATTATCCCGACATTCAAACGGACGAACTCAGCATTCATTTTTTAGAATTAGGAAACGAATACACGGGGGATTGCACCTTGATCAAGGTCGGCGATACGGAGGTTTTGATTGACGCGGGGTCAAGAAAAGGCTCGGCGGGGACGATCGTGCCGTACATAGAAAATTACTGCACGGATGGCGTGTTAGAATACGTAATCGCTACGCACGCCCACCAAGACCATATTGCAGGATTTATAGGGACGGCGGACAAGGACGGAGTATTTGAAAGCTTCGTATGCCAAACGATTATCGACTTCCCGTTGACAAACGCGACGTCGGCGATTTACGACGATTATATCGAGCTTCGCGACGCGGAGGTAAAAGCGGGCGCAAAACGATATTCCGCGCTCGATTGCTGGAATAATAAAGGGGAAGCGAAGCGGTCCTATACTCTTGCCGAGGGGATCACAATGAATATCCTCTACAACACCTTCTACGAGGAAAAAACGAGCGACGAAAACGATTATTCGGTGTGTATGCTGTTGTCGCAGGGCGACGACCATTACCTGTTTA
>JAZKXM010000074.1:0-11316 GCA_045611585.1 Candidatus Scatosoma sp.
TATTTCATCTACGCTGTTTCGAGCGTTTTGAAAAACTTTTGAAAAACGTTCGGTTTCCCCTCCTTTATAGGCGTTCATCAATCTTTCTAAATACGCTGAAAGCCTTACAAGTAAAGACTTTGCCGCATTTTGCGTGGCTCCGTTTTCTACCATTTTTACCGTTTCGTCCAAAAAACGCGCAGCTGTGTATATCCCCTCGAACCCTTCCGCTATTTTTTTTGCGGATTTTTTTTCTGAATCCCTTTTGAGATAAAGCTTTGCGCACGTTTTAGGCGACACTTTTAAATTTTCGTATTTTTTCAAATTTGCCTCTTTCGCTTTTGTTGCCTCTTCCTCTTGAAAATAAACGGAAAGAGCTACTTTCGGCTGATTTGACGAATTTAGCAAAAAACCAGCCCCTCCGTCCTTACGCACGTCCAAAACGCACGTTTGCACCGATTGCGGCTGCACCGTTAAAAAATAGAAGGTTTTTTGCAAATCGAGCTTGACCGCCCGTTGCAGATAGAAGGAATACCCCACCCCCCAACAAAAAATACCGAAGGTGCAGAAAAAAAATAATTTTTTAAAAAAAGATCCCGTACGCATACCATAATATATGCCACGGGATTTTGTTCAATTCCTAAAATTATTTTAAATGCAAGACTACCTCGCCGCTTTGCAACGTCTTTTTTACGTCGATTACTCTTTGATTGGATGAGCCGCGGAATTTTAGACGGATATCCTTCAACTCCTCCACGAACGGTCCGTCCACAAGCACGTCAAAATAAGAAATCAATTCTTTTGTATAGCGCGTATTTTTTTTCCTTGCCGTCAGCACGCCCGTCTTTTCGTCAAAGACAAAGCCCGTATAGCACCATATACTTTTTTGCGGATACTTCTTTTTGACCTTGCGAATGAAACCGATCAGCCCTTTTTGATTTTCAGGCTCTAACGGTTCGCCGCCTAAAAGAGAAAGCCCTGCGATATAGTCGGAAGCAAGCCCGTCAAGCAGTTTATTTGCCGTTTTTTCGTCGAAAACCTCTCCGTATGAAAAATCCCACGCCACCGAGTTAAAACAGTTTTTGCAGCGGTGTGTGCAGCCAGAAACGAAGAGGGAGATACGTACTCCCTCTCCGTTTGCAATATCATACCATTTTATCGTTGCGTAATTCATCGTTTAAAGGTGAAGAACTCTGTCCTTGATTTCTTGCGTTCTGCCTTGATTCCAATACTGCGTGCCGATATACCCGCAAGTACGTCTTGCGACGTTCATTTTTGCTTGGTCTTGGTTTTTACAATGAGGACATTCCCAAATCAGCTTTCCCGATTCGTCCGTTTTGATTTGGATTTCGCCGTCGTAGCCGCAAACCTGACAATAATCGCTTTTGGTGTTGAGCTCTGCATACATAATATTTTCGTAGATAAATTTCATCACCGAAAGCACCGCGGGAATATTGTCCTGCATATTAGGCACTTCGACGTAGGAAATTGCGCCGCCCGGGGAAAGCTGTTGGAATTCGCTTTCAAATTTCAGCTTGGTAAAGGCGTCGATCTCCTCTGAAACGTGCACGTGGTAGCTGTTGGTGATATAACTTTTATCCGTTACGCCAGGGATAATGCCAAAGCGTTTTTGCAGGCATTTCGCAAATTTATACGTCGTACTTTCGAGCGGCGTGCCGTAGAGCGAAAAGTCGATATTTTCTTTTGCTTTCCATTCCTTGCAACGGTCGTTCATGTGTTGCATCACCTTCAACGCGAAAGGTTTCGCCTCTTCGTCGGTGTGCGATTTGCCCGTCATATGCTTGACACATTCGTACAAGCCCGCGTAACCGAGCGAAATGGTAGAATAGCCGCCGTAGAGAAGCTTGTCGATCGTTTCCCCTTTTTCCAACCGCGCAAGCGCGCCGTATTGCCACAAAATAGGCGCGGCGTCGGACACCGTTCCGAGTAAGCGGTTATGGCGCTGCATCAGCGCGCGATAGCAAAGGTCTAACCGTTCGTCGAAAATTTGCCAGAATTTGGTTTCGTCCCTGCCCGAAGAAAGCGCAACGTCCACGAGGTTGATGGTAACGACCCCTTGGTTAAATCTGCCGTAGTATTTGGGTTTGCCTTCTTGGTCGATATAAGGCGTTAAGAAGCTTCTGCAACCCATACAGGTATAGCAATGCCCTTCGCCGTTTTTATCCACCTTAAATTCGAGCATTTTCTTTTCGGAAATATAATCGGGAACCATACGCTTTGCCGTACATCTTGCGGCAAGCTCCGTCAAGTACCAATAAGGCTGGTCTTCGGAGATATTGTCAGGTTCTAATACGTAAATGAGTTTGGGGAATGCAGGCGTGATCCAAACGCCAGATTCGTTTTTTACGCCCGTAATACGCTGCTTTAACGTTTCCTCGATAATCATAGCGAGGTCGGCTTTTTCCCGTTCGTTTCGCGCTTCGTTTAAATACATAAAGACGGTGACGAAAGGCGCTTGACCGTTGGTGGTAAGCAAGGTTACGACCTGATACTGAATGGTTTGAATGCCTCTTCCGATTTCGTCGCGCAAACGCTTTTCGGCAATCTTTTTGATTTGTTCTTCGGTAACGGAGATGCCAGCAAGCTCCGCCGCAACCTCCCTGCGGATTTTTTGACGGCTAATTTCTACGAAAGGCGCGAGGTGGGTAAGCGAAATGCTTTGCCCGCCGTACTGGTTGGACGCGACCTGCGCGATAATTTGCGTTGCGATATTGCAAGCCGTGGAAAAGCTGTGCGGCTTTTCAATGAGCGTACCCGAAATGACGGTGCCGTTTTGGAGCATATCCTCCAAATTGACCAAATCGCAGTTGTGCATATGCTGCGCAAAATAATCGGCGTCGTGGAAATGGATAAGCCCTTGATCGTGTGCCGCGACGATATCCTCGGGCAACAAAATACGACGGGTAAGGTCCTTGGACACCTCCCCTGCCATATAGTCCCTTTGGACGCTGTTGACGGTAGGATTTTTATTGGAATTTTCCTGCTTTACCTCTTCGTTGTTCCGTTCGATCAACGTCAAAATTTGCGCGTCCGTAGTGTTTACCTTACGAACAAGCGCACGGGTATAACGATAGGTGATATATTTACGAGCAAGCGCAAAGCAAAGAGTTGCCATCAGGCGGTTTTCCACCATGTCTTGGATCTCTTCTACGTGGGCGGGTCTGCCAAGGTTAGCGCATTCTTCCGCGACGACGTCAACGATTGCCTGTAACGCCCCCTCCGAAATACGGTCGCGTTCCCCGACCTCTTTATTTGCCTTTCTAAGAGCGGCGGCAATCTTTTCTTTATCAAAAACAACCTCTTGACCGCTTCGTTTAATAATCTTCAATTCTTTCATCCTTCCGTACACCCCACTTCTTTTACAATTTTCGTACACAATATCTTGTGCTTTTATCGGTCGAATATATACAATATATTGTATCTCTATTTATCGTGCCTTATTATTATACCATATCTTGTGGTAAAGTCAAGGATATGAACACAATATATGGTATAGAAAAAACTTATACCAAAAAATAGCTGAAAATGCTTTTTCAAGGGGTTTTTGGGTTGAAAAAAAGAAAAAACTTCCAAAATATTTTTTTGGAACGTTAAAAAAAACAAATATTTTCTTATTTTACGCTTTTTCCATAAATTTTACTTATCTAAAAAGCAAATAGCAACGGCAAAATTCCGCTGCTATTTGCGATTATTTAAATTTAAAAATTTTTACGAATTTTTAGACAAATTTTGAGGGGATGATTCCTTTTGTAACAGCTCGATAAATTGCAAGTAGCTGTTTTGATCGAGGAATTGTTTGCGAACGTACCGATCTGCCGACTCCTCCTCGTCCGTCAAAAGCTGGGACGCGCCGTCCGTGCTTGATCCCGCCAAGGAAATTGCGGGGAAAACCCGTTTTGCTGCCCATGAGCCGTCTAAGGCTATCTTACTGTTTGCCACCCCGACGAGTTGGCTGAACAAATAGTCGTCCGCGGGGTTGCCCGACGCGATATCCGCGCTTGCCAAAATGGTGAGAGAGCCGCTGTTTTCAAGTGCTCTGCCCGTTGCAAAAAAGGATTTGATATATCTTACCGTCTTGCTTTCCAACCCGCAGGAAAGCACCTTGCCGCCCGCAGACGCGTCCGTTTCGTCATAGGCGCGGGCAAGAGCCGTTAAGGAATCGACGACGAGCAGGACGTCCGCGCCTGATTCTGCTAAGCGCTTTGCGCGATTTAATAAAAAGTTGGCGGAGAATACGTGCCGATCCGCCTCGTCCTCGTATGAGGTGCAAAGTACGGTATTTTTCGATTGTAACGTTCTGTATTCGCGTATGATTTCAGGGGGCTGTTCAATAAGCACCGCGCATACGGTAAGATTGCTATTGCAAGCTACAGCGCGTTTTGCCGCCTCTAACAAAAGTTGGGATTTCCCAGATTTTGAAGGGCCGTACACAAGGGTACGTTGTCCTTTGCCGATAGGAACAAACCATTGAAGAAATTTCGCCGTGACGCTAGCGCGGGCGGGCGAAGATAAGAAGAAAATCTTTTCCTTCGGCGGGACGGGAGTTAAGCTTTCAAAGCGCTGACGGACGAGCGTTTGCACGTCGATTCCGTTGACGGCAAGCACCCTTGCCGCGATTAAAACTCCTTTTTGGCGTTGTGCCTTACAGGTGACGTGGTCGCCCTCCCGCAAATCGTTGAGCCCAATCAAGGAAACGGGCACGAAAACCCGTTCCGTCGCCTCCCTACCGTCAACGGGGTGGAGATAGGACGCGCCGTCGCGCGTGACAAGCTGCCCCACGTACATTTCCTGCGGTTTACAGTTTTCAAAAGGATTGCTTTCGTCGCTGGAAGCAACCAAAATGCTGTCGTCGTGACCGGGGAACTCCGTGTGGAAGGGCTGCATACGCGTTGGATCCTGCGAAGAAAGATATTTCCTTTTCAACGCATCTATCCCGTCCATAATCACGCGGTCAACGCTGTTATTTTTTGGCGGCGCGCCGCGCGTCGTCTTGGGATCAGGGGCAAGCCGTTCTTCCAAAATGGCGACGGTTTTTTCAATCAGCTCCCCCTTTTGCAAGGCGGCAGCGTTAGAAATACCCACCCATCGCCCCACGGGCCGCAGCTTGATGATACGGAAAGAATTTAAAAATTCTTTGCAGGCGTAATAAAATTCCGAATGCTCGTTTTTCATCTATCTTTCGTACGTTCCATTAATATTATTTTCGTGTTTTCTTCCATGAGGTCGTTACGGGTGAATTCGAGGACGTCTTTATGGCAAACGTCCACGTTTTCGTCGTCGAAAAGATCTAAAAAGGGCTGTGCCTTTTCAACGTCAACGGTGGAATTTCGCGTTTTGTAGTGCATAGGGATCACTACGTCGGGCATGATTCTGTCAACGTATTCCTTCGCCTGCTCGGCGTCGATCGTGTATTTTCCGCCGACGGGAACAAGCAAGATGTTGACGGGCAAAATCAGCTCTAACAGTTCCGCTGAACATTCTTCGCCCAAATCGCCAAGGTGGCAAATGTCCAAGCCGTCCATGCGAAATTTAAAAATGAGGTTATCGCCGCGCTTTGCGCCTTCGACTTCGTCGTGATAGCTTTTGATGGCTACGATTTCTACGCCCGGAAGGTCGTAAAAGCCCTCTTTGTTGAGAACCGTGGGCTTGCCCTTGACCGCCGCCGCGTTGTTATGGTCGAAATGGTTATGGCTGATTGAAACGGCGTCCGCGCTTAGGTCCTCGGGCAGGTCGTACCCGATCTCACCATAAGGGTCGGCAACGACCGTCGTACCCGTGCTTTCCGTTAGCTTAAAACACGAATGTCCTAAATATTGTATCTTCATATTTCCTCCGAATGTTATACACTTTGTGATTCTTATATTTTAAAGTCTTGCAGAGAGGCGCAGGGAAACGGTTTGCGTTTCTTCGCCAAAATGCAAGCGGTATTTTAATGACGCGATTAAGGCGGTTTTGGTGATGGAATAAGCTATTTTGTCCGCTGTAACGGGTAAATTGCCACCGTTATCTTCGCCTAAACCAAGCCTTCCAAGCGTTTTTTCGCCTTCCGTCAACGGGAGAAAAATTGTATAATCGCCCGTCTTATTTAACGTCGCTTTGCCCTTTTGTAAGTCAATCTCGACGGTTGCGCCTTCGTCGTGATAGCGCAAAAACGCGGAGAGAGGCATTAGCTCTATTTCCGCGGTGCGATTGACCGTATGCGCCTCGCCGTCCGTCGTCGTTACGATTGTCAATGTACATGGTTGCACTGTGCATAAACCGCCAATTGTATAATTATTTATTTTATTATAACAAATGTAATTGAAAATGTAAACCGATTATTGCATTCTTTTTTGAAAAAGAACGTAAATCGGTGAAAATTCGGCTCCGCTTAGGGTATATTGTTATTTGCAGTCGGGGTGTTTATCGCTTGACTGACCGTCGGCGTGGCGTTTGTATTTGTCGCGGGTGGCGATTCCGCCGCGGATGTGGCGTTCGCTTAAATTTAGGTTTAAAATTTTTCGCACCTCTTCAAAAAGCACTCCGTCGATGAGAGGGAGGCGTTCGGTAACGTCTTTATGTACCGTTGATTTACTGACGGCAAAATGCGCGGAACACGCACGTACGGTACAGCCCGTCGCGACGATGTATTCCGCGCATCGTTTGGTTCTTTCTTCAATATATTCCCACAAAATGGCGACCTCCGTATTTTTTCTTACGGAATATATCTATGTCGGTTTTATGGGAAATATTATCTTTTTAATCGTTTGTCGGTGCTTTTTTATACGGTAATGCGTAAACGGTCTTTACCGAATCCTCCTCATAGCGAAGGATTTTGCGCGCTTTTGCGCTGGCGATCGTGATAAAGACGTCTTCGCTGGACAGTTCGGAAACCGTGTTGTCCTTTTCGACTACCGCAAGCATATACGGTACGGTGACGTAACTGACGGCAAGTACCGACGCGCCTTCGCGCAGCCCAACAATGGTTGAGCCTTTACGGTTTCTGCCCATCGGGTCGATTAGCGAGGAAATAACTCGTTTGAATTTGCCTTCGTCGGTGGCGATGATAATTTCACCCTCGCCGTTGATTTGGGACATAAACACTACCTCGTCGCCGTCGCGCAAGGAAATGCCGTGGACGCCGCCTGCGATTCTGCCTTGGGTGGGTACGTCGTCCTTCTTCGCGTTGAGCGCGATACCGTTTTTCGTCACGATAATAATCGTTTCGTCGTCCGTGCGTTCTGCCTCGACACTGATTACTTCGTCTTCTTCACCCAGCTTGACGGCGGCAAATACGTCCTTTCGTTGGTCGTATTCTGCCCAGTCTGTCTTTTTGATCATACCTTGCTTGGTAAAGAACATCAACGCGCCGTAGGGCATACGCTCGCCAACCTCGAACAGCGAAACGACGTTTTCCCCTTCCGCCGCCTCCTTGAACATATCCTGCAAGGATACGCCCTCGTCAGCAAGACGGCATTGGTATTCGGGATTGTAAATTTCCATTTTATAGCAGTTACCGAAATTGGTAAAGGCAAAAATGCGTTTATCCGTATGCGTTTTGAGCATTTGGACGGGGATAAGCTCCGCTTTAAATTTCCCTTCCAGCGGTTTGTCAAGCGCGTCAACGTTTTTACCCGTCAGCACCTTAAAGCGATTGTCTGCGGTGTATGCCAGCACGCATTTTTCCCCCGCTTTCTTTTCACGGGAAAGGGTGAGCAAGCCGTCTGCTTCTTCACGCGTGAACACCAAACGGGAACGGCGGGGAGAAGGATATTTTTCTTTGATTTCCGTAATCTCTTCCTTGACTACGTTCAGTTGCAAATCGCCGCTCTTGGAGATAGCCGTCAACGTTTTGATGAGCTTTTTGAGTTCTTTTAACTCCTGCTCCAGCTTATAGACCTCTAATTTGGTCAAGCGGGCAAGGCGCAAATCGAGAATGGCTTGCGCCTGCACCTCGGTAATGGAAAAGCGTTCCATTAACTTTGCGCGGGCGTCCGCCGTGCCTTCCGATTTTTTGATGATTGCGATTACTTCGTCGATATTTTGAACGGCGATTATCAAGCCCTCCAAAATATGGCAACGCTGTTGCGCTTGATTTAAATCGTACAGCGTACGCTTTAAGACGATTTTCTGTTGATATTTGACGTAATGGCGAATGATCTCCATCAAGCCCAGCTGTTGGGGCTTGCCGTCCGCGATCACGACCATATTAATACCGAAGGTTACCTCTAAATCGGTATATTTATAAAGACATTTTAACAACGCCTCGATATCCGCGTCCTTTTTTACACGAATGACCGCGCGCATACCCGTACGGTCGGATTCGTCCGCGACATAGTCGATACAAGCGAGCTCTTCCTTCTTTTCTTCGCGGAGTATCGCGATTTTTTGCAAAAGCTGCGCTTTATTGACTTGATAGGGAAGCTCGGTAATGACGAGGTTCGTCTTGCTGCCATCCGTCTTTTCTAAATTGATTTTGGCGCGAATAGAGATTTTGCCTCTACCCGTTTTGTACGCTTGGATCAGCTCGTTTGCGATAATAATCCCGCCCGTCGGAAAATCGGGACAAGGAATGTAATTCATCATTTCCTCCAAGGAAATGGCGGGATCGTCGATATAGGCGACGACGCCGTTGATGACCTCCTCTAAGTTGTGCGTGGGGATATTGGTGGCAAGACCTACCGCGATACCCGACGCGCCATTGACAAGCAAATTGGGGAATCTACCGGGGAGGACGTCAGGTTCTTTTAAGCTGTCGTCAAAGTTTAAGGAAAAGCCGACCGTTTCCTTGTCGATATCCCTTAAAAGCTCTAATGCCAGCGGTTCTAACCGAGCCTCGGTATAACGCATAGCGGCGGCGGGATCGCCGTCCACCGAGCCGAAGTTGCCGTGACCGTTGACGAGCGTTTTGCCCATATTGAAGCTTTGCGCCATACGCACCATCGCATCATACACAGAGCTGTCGCCGTGGGGATGGTATTTACCCATACAGTCGCCGACGATACGTGCGCTTTTTTTATGCGGCTTGTCGGGCGTAAGCCCCATTTCGTTCATCGTATATAAAATACGGCGTTGAACGGGCTTTAAGCCGTCCTCTACGCGGGGCAAAGCACGATCCAAAATGACAAATTCCGCATACGGAAGCATAGAGGAATGAAGGACCTTTTCCAGCGGTTCTACGTAAAGCTGACCCGTTTGCTCGATAGGCTGTTCGGGAATTTTTTTACTTTTCGCCATTGGTTACCTCCTTCTTTTCGATCTTTTCCATAAACGTATCTTTCTTGTTAAAGTTTGCGTATTTTGCAAGGAATTCCTTTCTACCCTCGACCTTGTCCCCCATCAGCGTTGTGATCATCCGTTCCGCTTTTGCGGCGTCCTCGATCGTGACCTGAATGAGGTTTCTGGTGGCGGGGTTCATCGTCGTTTCCCAGAGCTGTTCGGCACTCATTTCGCCAAGACCTTTATAGCGTTGGAGCTGATACCCCTTGCCGATCTTTTCGATTTTTTCGTTGAGTTCCTTATCGTCGTAGGCGTATTCTACCTTGTCCCCTTTATACACCTTATACAAAGGCGGCATACCGATATACACGTGCCCTGCATTGACGAGGGGGCGCATATAGCGGAAGAAGAAGGTGAGCAAAATACAGCGAATGTGCATACCGTCTTGGTCGGCATCCGACAAGATAATTACCTTATGGTAATTGATCTTATCCAGCTTAAAATCGGGGTCGATCCCCGCGCCGATCGCGCTGATCATCGTACGGATTTCTTCGTTTTCTAAAATTTGGTTGAGCCGCTTCTTTTCGACGTTTAACGGCTTGCCTCGCAAGGGCAAAATGGATTGGAACTGCCGAATACGGGCTTGCTTTGCCGTACCGCCTGCCGAATCCCCCTCGACGATAAACATTTCGTTAAATTCGGGTTTTCGTCCCGAACACGCGGCGAGCTTGCCAATCAAGGTCAAGCCCTCGATACTGTTTTTGGCGCGGGCGTTTTCTTTTGCCTGCTTCGCCGCCATACGCACCTTTGCCGCGCCCTGCGCTTTTTTGACAATCTCCTCGATCATCTTTTTATAGCCGCGAATGCTTTGCAGCGCGTTAAAGCCCTCGATCACCGCCGATTCGACCGCGGGACGAGCCTCCGTATTGCCGAGCTTGGTTTTCGTTTGCCCTTCAAATTGAACTTCTTTCATTTTGACGGACAAGACCGCCGTGATCCCTTCCCTAAAATCGTCCCCTTGGAAATTGGGGTCTTTATCTTTCAGTAGACCGTTACTTCTCGCGTGGTCGTTGAGTACGCGCGCAAGCCCCGATTTGAACCCGATTTCGTGGTAACCGCCCTCGGGAGTGGGAATATTGTTGACGAAAGAGAAAATGTTTTCCGTATATTCGCCCGTGTGTTGAATGGCGAATTCCACCAAAATATCGTTTTTGACAACCTTATAGTAAATAGGTGCGGAATACAGCTTTTTCTTGCCCTCGTTGAGGTTTTTCACGTAATCGCTGATGCCGCCGTCGTATTTGAAGGTCACGCGGTAGGGTTCGCTTTCCAAAGCCAGCTCGTCCACCTCTGCAAACAGGGACTGCTGAGGGGTAAAATCCTCTTCCTCTTGAATTTGCTCGATTTCCTCAGGAGTAGCGCCGTCCTCCCCGTCCGTCTGTTCCTCCTCGCCGTCCGCGACGGTATCGAAAAGGGAACGCTGACGGCGTGCCTCTGCCATCGTAATCCGTTCGTCAACGAGCGTGATTTCAATTCCGCGATTGAGATACGCAAGCTGATTTAAACGTTCTTCGACCGTTTCCAAGCTGAAATCCGTTTCCGAAAACACGCTTGCGTCCGGTTTAAAGCGGACGAGCGTACCCGTGCGGCGGGTGGAAACGCCCGTATCCACAAGCGGGCCGTCGGGAATTCCCGAATCGTATTTTTTCTTCCGCTTGTTATATTCGGAATGGAAACTCATTTTAAAGATTTTTTTGCGATAAATCTCGACGGTAAGCCATTCTGAAAGCGCGTTTGTGACGGACGCGCCTACGCCGTGCAAGCCGCCCGAATATTCGTAATTGCCTTGACCGAATTTACCGCCCGCGTGCAGCTTTGTAAAGACGAGCTGTACGCCCGAAACCTTTTCTTTGGGGTGGATATCCGTAGGAATCCCTCTGCCGTTGTCCTCGACGGACGCGCTGCCGTCCTCGTGCAGGACTACTTTTACCTTGCTTGCGTAGCCGTTTGCCGCCTCGTCGATTGCGTTATCGACGATTTCCCAAAGAATGTGATGCAGACCCTTTACGCCCGTGGAGCCGATATACATACCGGGGCGCATACGGACGGCGTCAAGCC
>JAZKXM010000075.1:0-6801 GCA_045611585.1 Candidatus Scatosoma sp.
CCGATTGCCAAAAAGAGCATAGGACGGACGGTATCACCCTTCGCGCGCAAGAGCGCCGCGCCGAAGTTGTAAACGATATTGGCCGGCATACCCAAAAAGATTACGCGAAGGTATAAGGTGGATTTGTCTAAAACTTGGCTATCTACTTTCATTAGAGTAAGGAAAAATCTTGCCCCGAAAAAGCCGATTATGCCAAAAGCTACGCCGCAAATTGCCGCAATTACCAGCGCGGTGTGCATGGCGCGACCCGCTTTTTCGTAATTTTTTGCGCCCAGCGCCTGCGCCATCACTACGTTTGCGCCTACGGACAAGCCGATTGCCAAATTGATAATCAAATGAATAAGCGAACCGTTAGAGCTGACCGCCGCTAAGCTTTCGTCAGGGGTTGCGGAGAATTGCCCGATAACGATCAAGTCCGCCGCGTTAAACAACAGCTGCAAAATTCCCGAAAGAGCCAACGGTAACGCTAGCGCGATAAGTTTCTTCATCATCGGCCCGTTGAGCATATCCATTTTATTTTTAACTACGTTTTTCATATCTTACCTCAATGATTTCGCTCCATATTATACTATGCTTTGTATAAAAAATCAACCGAAAAGAGGTAAAAATAAACTTCGTTTCTTATTTATCAGTTGGTAAATATTGCGCTAACGCCAAAAATACGCCTGCGCTCCAACCCAGCATGTGCGGCAGCTCGTATTCGTCCAGCGTTTCGCTGGTGCCATTTTGCATATTGTACTTTTCAAAGAGATGTCCGCTTTGGTTGAAACATCTAAAAACCGTTTCGCAATAGGATGCGGCAACGGACTCCGCCTCCGCTTTTAATCCGCACCTATCAAGCGCGGTGATCGCGACGTAGTGCAGGGGCGCCCAGCCATTGGGATACCCCCATTGGAAATACCCGTCTTTGTAATCGGTCGCAACCAGCCCGTAGGGAGTCTTTAAGCCTGCCAGCACCCGTTTCGCACCTTCGGCGTCCGACGATACGCCCGTAAAATAGGGCTGGAAGGACGCGCAGGAAAGCACGTCGCTCAGCGTTCCGTCTATGAAATTATAGTCCGTATAATACCCCTTTTCGGCGTCGTAGAGGTATTTGTCCATCAGCCGTTTCCGTTTTTCCGCGACCGCCGCCCAGTTACGCGTGGAAATGCCCAACTCCTTTTCATAAAAGCCGAACAGCCTTTCGTAGGCGTACAGATTGCTGTTTAAATCGACGGGGTTATATTGGATACATTTGCCGTGGAAACGCCACGTGAAATCCCAGCCCGATTCCCCTTCCGCGCGGTAGCATCTGCCGATATATTCCTCGTCGCCCTTTAAGGGAAGGCGAGTTCGGCTGCGGACGTACGGCACGTACGTCGAACACATTGCGCCGCGCGCCATCGTGTCGTAACAGTTAAGACCATTGGGGGCAAGGCGTTGAGTTTGCCAAAATTCGTATTCCTTTAAAAGAGAGTCGTACGCGCCTTTCAGCCAAGCCTTATCACCCGTTTTTTGATAGACGTCATACGTCATCAAAGACAGATACGGGGGCTGGCTGCCCAGCTTGTACCGCTCGCGATTGCCGTTTAACACGAAGCCGAATTTGTTTGCCATATACAAGAGGTTAGAGCAGTTGTTTTTGGCTAACTCCGTCCGACCCGACGCCAGCAAACCCTTGTTTGTAAAATAGGTGTCCCAATAGTACATTTCTTGAAAATATCCGTCCTGACAGGGTACTGTATAGGGATACGGCAGGGCAAGCAGAGTGTCTTCCCCCTCGGGCGTGACGTCCATGGGATTGAAACGAACGGTCTTATCCCAACCCTCTTGGATAAATTGTATGATTTTTTCGTATTTCATAAACGAGTTCCTTTTGTCCGCTTTATCGGTTTCGTCCGTTCCGTTAGTTCTTTTCAAAATAAGGCAATACGTCTATGGGAGCTGGTACGGTGACCCAGCCGCCGTCCGCGCGTTCAAAACGTTCCCCCGTCGGCATATACGTCCAAACACCCGACGGCAAATATACTTTGCGTTCCGTTTGTCCTTTTTCAAGGACGGGCGCAACAAGCAGCTTGTCGGCAAGGAGAAATTCGTCCCAAATCGCGGGCTGTTCCCCCGTCACCCACAGCAGGGGCTGTATGATCGGTTTTCCCGTCTTTAAACATTCTTTTCCCGCCCTTTCCAGCAAAGAAAGATAGCGAGCGCGCAGGGCAATTCCCTTTTCCACTTCTTTTTTCATCCGTTCGCCGTACGTCCAAAGAGTTTTGGAAAACTGTATTGCGGGCATAAAGGTCGCCGCTTGCATGTACCGAACGTTCAGCTCCTCGTCCTCCGAAACGCCCCAATCTGCCATCAAGCCGCCGCCCACCATATCGGGCGCGTTGAAGGGATAGCCGAACACGCCCATTAGAAGGCTCTTTTTTACAATTCCGTCGAAGCCGCCGAGCGAATCCTCCCAAGCGTGCGTTCTGTCGCCGATACGCTGAAAGACGGGCAGCCCCGCCGTTTTTGCCGCGCCGCGCAGCTCGGCAAAGTTAAATTCTGCCGCCGTATTTGCGTACGCTTCGGACAAGAACAGCCCGTCGGCGTGGGGCTTTGCAAAGCAATCGACGTCGTTGTCGTAAATGTATCTATCGCCGCCGTCCATCTTCACGCCGTCAACCCCCAAAGCGATCAGGTCGTTGACAACGCCGACAAACCACCCCTTTGCAGCGGGGTTTGTGAAATCTATACACGCGGAAAAGCCGTCCCACCACTCCGCAATGAAAGGCTTGCCGTTGCGTTTTAACAAATAATCTTTGCTGCGCAAAAAACGGAATGCGGGAGAATCGGGCGATACGTACGGGCAAATCCACAACGCAACGCGAAAGCCAAGCTCTTTCAATTCTTCGCACATCTTTTTGGGGTTGGGGAATTTATGCTTGACAAACGTCCAATCGCCGTAATAATTCGCCCAGCCGTCGTCGATAATGAGCAGCCCCGCGGGCAGACCTGCCGCCAAAATACTTTTGGCGAAGGAAACCACCCCCTCTTGCGTTTGGTCGTACCCCAACGCCATCCACGTACAGTATTGCGGAGAAAGGGTCATGGAAAGATCCAGCTTGCCCGATTTTTGCGGATAAAAGCTTTGGCGAAGATACTCGCACGCGGCGGTGAAGCTTTCCTTTTCGCCGTAAATAATTTCTCCGTCCGAACAAACGGTAAGTACGCCCCCCGAAAAACGGTAAGTGAAATATTTTGGCGCGTAGAAAAACCGACCCTGATTGCTGACAAGGACGGGGTTGATTTGGTTGACCAAAATATCGTGAAAAGGGTCGATAAACACCTCGCTCTTTTCCGTGTAAGGCATACGGATTGTGTCGTCCACCACTCCGCTGAACCAGTATTCCCCTTGTTGCAGGGGAAGCGTTTTGCTGTTTTTCATGCTTGTTCCTCCGTTTTTGCCGTAGGCAAACTTTGTCAACCGTATTATACCGCTTTTTCGTCCCCTTTTCCATAGAAAAGCGTTGCAAAAACTTGTTTTTTTGTTGCAGGTTTTTTTGCCGTGAAAGCCGAATAAAAAAAGGAAACCCCCTGCCGCGCCCGAAGGCAACGACAGGGGTAAACGATAGAAAAAGGCAAAGTTAGGCAATCATAAACCAAAGGGTGATTGCGTTTAAAAAGAATACCGTTGCATAGAAAAGTGCTGATACAAAGGCTACACGCATACTTTTGCTATGAATAACTTTTCCGAGATTATGCCATTTAACCCTAGTACCCCATCTAGTATAAGCAATAATATTATTTTTTACGCGAAGGACATTAAAAGTTATATACAAGCCAAATAAGAAAATTAAAAAGCTAAACCCAAACGACATACCCACCCAAGGCGACAATTGATTTGCCTCATTTGGAAATTTATCAAATAAAAAGCAAGCGGCAGTTAAAATCAAAGAAACAAACGAAATCCAAAAAAATTTTAATATAAAACCAAAAAATCTTTGCTCTCTATATCTTTCCACATCTACCTTTTCTTTTTTTCTTGACAGGTCAATATTGCTTATTCTGCTTGGCAGTTTAATCAATTCAATAGTAGTAAAAATTAACATTCCCGCTAAAATAATAAATATTAAAATACTAAAAATAATCATTGTGTTATCGGTTTAATGGACAACCCCCACTTCTGCCCCCATACAGGAACCCAACAAATTGTCAGTTTAACACCATATCCAAATTTTGAGGCTTTATATAACACAATAATACTGTCTTCTAAATCTGGTATAACATATTTAAAGATAGTAGTCAACACGGTATTAACAACTGATGCAGAGCGAATTACATCTGCTAACATTGATGTAAGATCGATTATTTCTGAAATCGCGTCATCGGAGAAAAAATTTTTAATAATATTTTGTATTCTTTTATCAACTACCTTGCAACCTAATTCAATTGATTCTTCAACCGTGGTAGCACTTTTTGCCTCACATAAGTATTCATCTAAACTATCAAAATTTGCCCATAAACCAGCAATTAAAGCTAAAATAGAAAACAATATAGCCCAATCCGAATCAAAATTGACACTTAATTTATACCATTTTAAGCTAAAGCCCCAACAAGCCCAACGGCTTAACATTGTGTTGTCAAATTCTGTAAAAACAAATTCGCCATTTGAATCAATATAGCCAAGTTCATTTTCAACCAACTGATTCATTATTTCAATATTATAGTAAATCATTCGAATTTCACCAATCGCAATTAGTTGTTCGTCGGTAAAATTCGTGTCATCAAAATTATAATCATATACTTCAATCGCTTCTGTATTACCGAAATGCGCATACGCCTCCGTCGATAATCTTAAATAATTACCGCTACCATCAAATTCAACATATTGAGAATATGTATTCATTATTCGTTCGGCGTTTTCATCCATTTCTTCATCAGTAATATCATATCCTGGAAGATAACTACTGATCGTTGCTTGCATGCCCGTTTCCGCTTTCGCCAATCTGTTAGACATAGAAACAGGGAACATAAACGGGGAAAGCAAAAAAGAGATTATTAAAAACAAGCTTAACGCCAAGGCACCAATGCCCGTTTTTCGTTGGTAAAAATGTTTATTCATAAAACACCTCCTAAAAAATTTTTTTCGGTTGAAAATTATTCGCTTTGCCGATTTAGGCAAAGAAAAACGGAAAATATCAAAAAAAGCACGTTGTTAAGTACTTAATTTACTGTTGTTAAGTACTTAATTGGTCTATTTTTGCGGACGATTTTTTGCCCGATTTTGCATTTTGGCATATTCGGAATGATTATTGTTTGATATCAATACACCACTATTTTTGTGTTTTTCGGCTATATTATATCAAACAGAGCCTTATTGCCTCTATATAATATCATAACGATAAATAAATGTCAAGTATTTTTTACAAAAAAATATCAATTTTTAAAATTTTTAACAAACGAAAACTTTTTTTCTTGGAAAGGAAAATTTTGACTGATAAAACAAGGTCAAAACAGCCGTTAAGCCGTTTTGACCGTAAGGGATATAAAGCTGTTTGGCAAGCGCGAAAAACGGGGCTTAACCCGCTTTGCGCCAAGTGGCGGGGGCGAAGAGAACGAGCATGGGGAATACCTCTAATCTGCCCGCCAGCATATCGAAGATAAAGACGAGCTTTGAAAAGACGGAATAGCTTGCAAAGCCGCCGTCGGGGCCGACCACCGTACCAAGCCCGGGGCCGATATTGTTGATGGTGGTTGCAACCGAGGTGAAAGAGGTTGTAAAATCGAAATTATCTACGGAAATCAACAGCAGGGAGATGACGAAAATTAAAATATACGCCACCAAATACGCATTGACCGAACGGACGGTTTCGTGATCGACTACTTTGCCGTCCACGACGATTTTTTTCACTTGTTTGGGGTGGAGCAGGCGGCGAACCTCGTGCATTCCGCCTTTGGATAAAATGATCCAGCGGGAAACCTTCATACCGCCGCCCGTACTGCCCGCACATGCGCCGATAAACATCAGCAGCAATAAAATCCCCTGCGACAGCTGCGGCCAGTAGTTAAATAATTCGGTGGAAAATCCCGTGGTTGAAATGATCGACGCGACAGCAAAGGAAGAATGTAAAATGCTTTCGCCCACTCCGTAGCCGTTATCGGCTTGGAAATAGATATTCAGCGTGATCAGCGCGATTGCGGAAAGGACTATGCCAAAAAATACGCGAACCTCCGTATTGAAGACGTCCTTTATTTTGCCGCGAAGCAACAAATAATAAGAGGTAAAATTGACAGAAAACAGCAGCATAAAGATGGTGACGACGATTTGGATATACGCCGAATAACCTGCCATTCCGTCCGCTTTGATTGCAAAGCCTCCCGTGCCTGCCGTCGCAAACGACGTGTTGAGCGCGTCGAATACGGGCATTCCGCCACAGAGCAATAATATGAACTGCACAACCGTCATTACCGAATAGATTGCGTACAAAATGAACGCCGTTTGTTTGACCTTGGGGACTAATTTACTGACCGTCGGCCCCGGGCTTTCCGCTTTCATCATATACATATTTTGCGCGCCGCTTAACGGCAAAAACGCCATGACGAGGACCAACACCCCCATACCGCCAACCCAATGGGTGAAGCTACGCCACAGCAAGAGGCATTTTGGCATCGCCTCGACGTCGGTTAAGATGGTTGCGCCCGTCGTGGTGAAGCCCGAAACCGTTTCAAACAGCGCGTCGATATACGAAGGTACTGCGCCCGATAAAAAGAAGGGCAACGCGCCGAACAGGGAAAGGACTATCCAGCAAAGAGCGACAATGACGAAGCCTTCCTTGGTGT
>JAZKXM010000076.1:0-9284 GCA_045611585.1 Candidatus Scatosoma sp.
CTTGTCAACTCGCTCACTCGTAAAAAATCGGAAAAATATATCGGTAAAACGGTGGAAATTCTTTGCGAAGATTTTGACGAAAAACGCGGACTGTATATGGGGCGCGACGAGTTTGGCAGAATGGGATATTTCAAAAGCGAAGAAAATTTGATAGGGGAATTCGTCAAAATACGGGTAACGGACGCCAACGGCATATCCCTCTACGGCGAAGTGATCGAGGTCGATCCCTCCCCGTGCGGTCAAGGACAATAAAACAGGCAGGTAACAAAAATGGCTCTTTCACAAATGATGCAGCACTATCTTTCCATGAAGGAAAAATATAAAGATTGCGTACTTTTCTATCGCCTTGGCGACTTTTACGAGATGTTTTTCGACGACGCCGTAAAGGTTTCCAAAATGCTCGATCTCACGCTGACGGGCAGGGATTGCGGCTTAGAAGAACGCGCGCCGATGTGCGGGATTCCTTTCCATTCAGCGGATACGTATATCGCAAAGCTGGTTGCGCAGGGCGAAAAAGTGGCAATTTGCGAACAGCTGACCGACCCCAAACCGGGCAAAGCGCTGGTCGAACGGGACGTCATTCGCGTAATCTCCGCAGGCACGCTGACGGATGACATAATGCTGGATGAGGGCAAAAATAACTATATCGCCTGCCTTTTCAAGGACGGCGAAGAAATCGCTTGCGCGTGGACGGACATCACCACGGGCGAGTTTTGCGTGCAGCAATTTAACGGACTCAACGCCGTTGAGGACGTTGTAGGGCACTTGTTAAAAATCTCAGCGGCGGAAATCATCTGCAACGAAGAAATGCTGTTAGCTTCCAAACAAGTCAAAGAAATCCGCCACAAACTGCTGCCGCCTTTTTCCTGTTATCTGCCTTGGGCGTTCAACGTCAAGCACGCGGAAAAGAACCTGCTCGAACAGTTAAAAACGCTCTCTCTTGCCGCTTACGGAATCGCGGCGAAGGAAAAGCTGATTTCCGCGGCGGGCGCGCTGATCGAATACCTTCGCGAAACGCAAAAACACGCCTTGACCAATATCAACGCAATCAAAGTCGTCAACCGCGACAAATATATGGTTGTCGACAGTATCGCGGCGCGCAATTTAGAGCTTACGCAGAGCAACGCGGAAAACAAACGCTATGGCTCGCTATTGTGGTTGCTGAACAAGACAAAGACGGGTATGGGCGCAAGACTGATGACCCAGCTGATTTTATCCCCCTTAAAGGATCTTGACCGAATCAACTACCGTCTGGACGGCGTGGAGGAGCTGGTTTCCGCTTCCGTAGTGCGTATGGCGCTTTCGGATACGTTAAAAGAAGTCCGCGACGTCGAACGCCTTGCTGGCAAAATCTCCAACGGAAACTTTACCGCGCGCGATTGCGTAGCGCTGACGGCGTCCCTGCAAGCGTTGCCCGCGTTAAAATTCCAGCTCGTCGGCTTCAATTCGGCTATTTTAAAGGACGTCAACGACGGCTTGTTAGAGCTGAAACCCCTCACCGAATATTTGGCGGAGGCAATCACGGACGAGCCGCCCGCCTTGATGAAGGACGGCGGGTATATTCGCCGCGGTTTCAACGCGGAACTTGACGGGCTTCGCTCCATCTCCGAAAACGGCAAGCAAATCGTTTACGAAATCGAAGCCCGCGAACGCGAGCTCACGGGCATCAAAACGTTGAAGGTGGGGTATAACCGAGTCTTTGGATACTATATCGAAATCAGCAATTCCCTTAAAGACAAAGCGCCCGCCCATTATATCCGCAAGCAAACGTTGACGACGGGCGAACGGTTCATCACGGAAGAATTAAAAATTCTCGAAGAAAAAATCTTAACAAGCGGCGAACGCGCATTAAAATTAGAGGCTCAAATTTTCGGCGAAATCTTATCCGTCCTTACGGAAAATATCCAAAATTTCCAAAAAATTTCCTCGTCGCTCGCCATGCTTGATTGCCTTGTGTCGCTCTCAACGGTGGCAAAAGAACGCCGCTACGTCCGTCCGAAGATGACCCCCGCAGGCTCGCCCTTGTCCATTGTCGAGGGGCGTCACCCCGTGGTGGAGGCAATCTCCAAAGAACGCTTTGTGCCAAACGATACGCTGCTTGACAACGCGGACAACAGAAGCGCGATCATCACAGGCCCCAATATGGCGGGTAAAAGTACGTATATGCGGCAGGTCGCGCTGATCGTGCTGATGGCGCACGTCGGCTCATTTGTCCCCGCAAAATCAGCGGAAATTCCCATCATTGACCGAATTTTCACCCGCGTCGGCGCCAGCGACAACCTCATTTTCGACCAAAGTACTTTCATGGTCGAGATGACGGAGGTGGCAACAATCCTGCTCAACGCCACCAAGGACAGCTTGCTTGTGCTGGACGAGGTCGGCAGGGGAACAAGCACCTACGACGGCTTGTCGATCGCATGGTCGGTTATCGAATTTTTAACGGAAAAAATCCGCGCAAAAACGCTATTCGCTACCCATTATCACGAGCTGACAGAGCTTGAAAATACGACGGAAGGAGTAAAAAATTACAAAGTAACAGTCCGCGAATTGAACGGCGCGGTGGTATTCCTTCGTAAGATTGCAAGGGGCGGCGCAAACCGCAGCTTCGGTATTGAGGTAGCGTCCTTGGCGGGCGTTCCCAAAGAAGTAACAAAACGCGCGAAAAGTATCTTAAAAGCCTTAGAGCAAAGCGATATCGCCAAAGGCAAAATCGAAATTGCGGAGGAGGAAGAAACCGCCCCCAAGGCAAACCTTTCGGAGGTCGCGCAAATTTTGGAGGATACGGACGTCAACACCCTTTCTCCCATGCAAGCGCTTTTGCTCTTAAACGACTTAAAAGAGAAAATAAAACCCGAATAACAATAACGAAAAACGGACGTCAATAACGAACAATAAAAACAAACAACAAAGACGGAGTAAACCTATGTCAAAAATCAATATATTACCTGCAAACGTATATAACCGAATCGCGGCGGGCGAGGTAGTGGATCGCCCGTATTCGGTGGTAAAGGAGTTGGTCGAAAACGCGATCGACGCAGGCGCAACGGAGATAGAAATTTATATCGAGCGGGGCGGCAAACAACTTGTCGAGGTCGTCGATAACGGTTGCGGAATCGAACGGGAGGATTTGCAATCGGCGTTTTTGCCGCACGCAACCAGTAAAATCGCAAAAGCGGACGACCTTGACAACATTTTAACGCTGGGTTTTAGAGGGGAAGCCGTCGCCTCTATCGCGTCCGTTTCCAAAATGACGATCACCTCCAAAACCAAGGACGGAAAATGCTACTCGCTCACCTCCGACGGCGGAAAAATGGGCGAAATTACGGAATCGGCAGGCAACGACGGAACGGACGTCAAGGTAGAGATGCTCTTTTTCAACACCCCCGTCCGCTTAAAATTCTTAAAGACGGATAAAGGGGAGGAGGCGGACGTAACCAACTTCGTTTCCCGCTTCATTTTATGCCGCCCCGATATCGCGTTCACCTATTACGTAAACGGCAAGAAGATTTTACAATCCTTCGGCGGCGGCGACGAGGAGGCAATCGTTTCGGTTTATGGGGCGTCCATTTTGTCAAATTGCTATAAGCTGGACGCGGACAAACACGGAATCAAAATTCGCGGCTATATCGGCAACCAAAATTTTTCTAAGCCGAACAAAACCTATCAAAGCGTATTTTTAAACGGCAGATACGTCGTCAACAATACCATTTCAACGGCTATCAGCACGGCATACGCCGGCTATTTGATGAAACGTCAGTATCCCTTCTACGTGCTGCATATAGACGTCCCGACGGAGATTGTGGACGTCAACGTCCATCCCAGCAAAGCGGACGTTCGTTTCGCGGATAATTCTATCGTATTCGGGTGTATTCGCAACGTGATTTCGGCTGTGCTTGACGGCAATTCCAAAGCCCTTGATTACGTCGCGGAAACGCCGACGGTACAATTTTCCGCCTCGCAATCGACGCAAGCCACGCAATCTGTTCAATCGACAAAAACGGCAAAAACGGAAAGCGAGCAATTTTCTATCCCCGCTTCGCGGAGCGAATATAAAACGGAACCCGCCGCAGCGGAGCTTCCCGTCCTTTCGTCCGAATGGCGAAAGCCCGTTGACATGCCTACGCCGTCAGCCGTTACCGACCTTCCCTTTAAAGAAGTGCCGCCCGCACCCAAGAGGGAGGAAACGTTCACTATTCCCAATTTTTCTTATCAAGACGCCAAGCGGGAAATCGAAAAATCCGCGCCAGCATTTACGGCGGATAAAAAGAGTGATAAGCTCGGTAAACCGCAGCCCAAGGTCGGATTTATTCCCATAGAGGAAATCCCCGATTACGATACAAAGCACACGCAAGGCGAGGAAAACGGCGCGCCTGCTTCCAAAAAATCGCTGGAAGAAAGCTTCCCCAATTTAAACTTTAACAAAGTCAAAATACAGGTCGGCAACGCGGTGCAAGAGGACGTTTTCGCGGAAAATAAGCGGTATTTAGAGCAATTAGAAGAAAAAATGTTCCAAAGCCGAATCGAACCCGCCACTTGCGTATTCGTCGGCAAGTTGTTCAATACCTACCTTATTTACGAGGGCAACGAGGAGATATACATTATCGACCAACACGCCGCGCACGAACGGCTGATTTACGATCGCCTTCGCGAAACGTTGCGCCGTCCGTCCAACGCGCAGCAACCGCTCATTACCCCTTTTGAAATTCGTCTTAACGCGTTCGAAAGCGCGTTCATTCGCGAACGAATGGAGGATATCCGCGGGATGGGCTTTTCCATTCAGGAAGAGGAGGAGGGGCGTTTTGCCGTTACGGCAATCCCTTACGAATTGCGCAAAATGAAGCTCAACGTATTCTTTAACGAAATCCTTGGCAACGTCAACAATTATCGCGCTATAAAACTTCCTGAGCTGTTAAAGGACAAATTAGCGATGGCAGCGTGCAAAGCGGCTGTCAAGGGCGGTATGGATTTAACGCAGAGTGAAATTGACGAGCTTTTCAAACAAATCAACGGCAATATGGGGTTAAAATGCCCGCATGGCAGACCTGTGGTTGTTAAAATGACAAGGACGGAGCTGGAAAAGCTTTTCAAAAGGATCGTATAATGTCAAAGGTACTGGTCATCTGCGGCGCAACGGCTTCGGGAAAGACTTCTCTTGCCGTCCAATGCGCGCAAAAATTAAATACGGAGATTATCTCAGCCGATTCTATGCTTGTCTATCAAGGCTTAGATATCGGCTCGGCAAAGCCGACGGAATCCGAGCGGTCGGGCGTTATACATCACCTGATCGACGTCGCTTCCCCCAAAGAGGCGTTTTCCGTCAGCGATTATGAAAAGGCGGCGCTTCCTATCTTATCCAAGCTGCTTGCAGAGGGCAAAACGCCCGTGATTTGCGGCGGTACGGGGTTTTACATTAACGCTCTTTTATACAAAAGCGGATTTGGCGGCGCGGGCGCCGACGAAAGGGTGCGCAAATACTTCGAAGAAATCGCCGAGGAAAAGGGCAAGGAGTATTTACACTCCATCTTACGGGAAAAAGACCCCGAAAGTGCGGAAAAGCTGCATTTTAACGACGTAAAACGGGTCATTCGCGCCTTGGAGATTTACGAGGTGACGGGCAAGAAAAAATCCGAACAAGCGGACGAAAAAATCCCTCGGTTTCCCTTCGTCGCCGTTTCTATCGACTATCCAAGGGAACAGCTGTACGAACGGATAGATATGCGCGTTCGCCAAATGTTTGCAATGGGCTTAAAGGAAGAGGTAGCCGCTCTTTTAAAGGACGGCGTTTGTATGGACGATCAATGTATGCAGGGGATCGGCTATAAAGAGGTCGCAGAAGGGCTTTTAAAAGGCTGGACGGACGAAGAAATCATACAGCTTATCCAAAAGAACACGCGAAACTACGCAAAACGCCAGCTTACCTTCTTTAAACGGCTGGAAAATCACGTCCGTCTTACCCCGCAAGAGGCAACGGTGGAAAACGTTTTAAAACTTTTATAATAACTATGTCAAGCATAACACCTATGTCTGACATACTATGGAGAAGAATATGCAGGTAGAACAATTCATCAAACAAAGTGAAAAAACGTTGACGGCGCAATTTGCGCTCGCCGACGAGATCAGCGAACACAATCAGGAAAAGGTGTTAAAGGCGTTCAATAAACGCGCTCTTGCCTTGCGCCATTTCAACGGAACGACGGGCTACGGCTACGGCGACGACGGCAGATTTACGCTCGGCGACGTATTCGCGGACGCCTTGGGCGCGGAAAGCGGTATCGTATCGCCCGCGCTTCTTAGCGGTACGCACGCACTCACAGTTGCACTCTTTGGCGTACTGCGGACGGGGGACGCCGTTTTGTCCGTTTCGGGCTTGCCGTACGATACCATTCGCGGCGTTATTTACGGCGAAGGGAACGGCTCTTTAAAGGATTACGGAATTTCTTTCGATTGTACCCCGTTGACGGAGGTCGGAAAATTCAATTTCGACCAAATCAAAGCGGATATGGCAAGGCTGGGCGACAAATTGAAGATGATTTATATTCAACGATCCCGCGGGTACGAGCTCCGCGACGCCTTCACGGTTGCCGAAATCGGCGAACTTTGTCAATTCGTCCGCAGCTTGGGCTTTACGGGCTGTATTTTCACGGATAATTGCTATGGCGAATTTGTCGAAAAGGAAGAACCTTGCGACGTCGGCGCAGATATCGCCGTCGGCTCTCTCATCAAAAACCCGGGCGGAGGACTCGCTCCTACGGGCGGTTATATCGTCGGCAAGGAACAATACGTCGATCTGATCGGTAGGCGGCTCACCGCGCCCTCAATCGGCAATGAAGTCGGCTCGTATGCGTATGGCTACCGCCTTTTCTATCAAGGCTTATTCCTTGCCCCGCACACTGTCAACCAAGCGATAAAGGGGAGTCTTTTGATCGGCAAATGTATGGAAGCGTTGGGCTATGAAAACTTTCCAAAATTAGACAAAACGCCCGCGGATATCACCCGCGCCATTCGCTTCGACACGGCAAAACAGCTGTGCGATTTTATCCAATCCGTCCAAGAGGCATCCCCCGTGGACAGCTTCGTTACGTTAGAGCCGTGGGATATGCCGGGTTATGACAGCAAAGTCATCATGGCGGCAGGCTGTTTTGTCGAGGGCGCTTCTATCGAGCTTTCCGCCGACGCTCCCGTTAAAGAGCCGTACACCGCCTATTTCCAAGGCGGCTTAACATACGAACATTGTAAATACGCCTTAAAGAAAATCCTGCAAAAATTGCTCTAATTTTTCTTTAAACCACTCTACTTTCCGTAGAAAAAGCAAAAACCCGCCAAACTCTACGCCCCGTGGGGGCAAATTCATAAAAAAATATGCTATGATAATAACACGGAGGCAGTTATGGACCAACTCAAAACGGGAAAATTTATCGCGCAAACAAGAAAAGAAATGGGCATCACCCAAAAACAGCTTGCCGACGCCCTTCTCATCAGCGACAAAACGGTTTCGAAATGGGAGTGCGGCAACGGTATGCCCGAAGTTTCTTTAATGCTCCCGCTTTGTCAAAAACTGGGTATTACCGTCAACGAGCTATTGACAGGTAAACGCTTAACTTCTTCCGAATATCAAAAAAACGCGGAGGATAATATGGTAAAACTCATTGAAGAACACAAAGAGGCGAAATTTCGCTTAATTATCGAATGTCTGGTCGTTGCGCTCACCTTGCTTTCCAGCATAACGCTGATTATGGTGGCGGGCTATGTCGATTTATCTACGGGCTGGCGCGTCGGCTTAATCGCAATCGCCGTAGTCATTATGATCGGCGGAATCGCAGTTGCGGCGGCGTTGGAAATGCGTTCGGCGTGGTTTAAATGCCTCAAATGCAACAAAACGTTTATTCCGACGAAAACGGCATACCTTATGGGCGTGCATACTATCACCAGACGCCACTTAAAATGCCCGCATTGCGGCAAACGCAGCTGGTGTAAACGAGTGCTTTCGTCTGCCGATTACGAAACGGACGAGGAATAAACAAAGAATAGAAAAACGAATCAAAAAACGGAGAAAGGTAGCTCGCCTTTCTCCGTTTTTTACGCAATCAAAATTTTATCAACTCTATTTAGTCAAATCCCAATCAATGGGCGGCAACCCGTTTGCCGTCAGATACTCGTTCGTTTTTGAAAAATGCTTGCACCCAAAAAATCCGTTATATGCGGACAAAGGGGAGGGGTGTACGCTTTCCAAAATCAAATGCTTTTTCCCGTCAATCAACGGCTTTTTAGAGCGCGCATTTCCGCCCCAAAGTATAAACACCACGTTTTCTTTGCGTTCGGAAATCAGCTTAATCACGCTGTCCGTAAACCACGCCCACCCGCATTTCGAGTGCGAATTTGCCTGATGCGCCCGCACGGACAAAGAGGTGTTCATCAGCAAAACGCCTTCCTTCGCCCATTTCGTCAAATCTCCCGAACGGGGCAGCTCGCACCCGATATCGCTTTTCAGCTCCTTAAAAATATTTTCCAAGGAGGGCGGCTTAGCAACGCCGTCCTTAACGGAAAAACACAGCCCGTGCGCTTGTCCAACGTTGTGATAGGGGTCTTGCCCCAGCAAAACGACGCGCAGCTTTTCAAACGGAGTAAACCGAAAACAGTTGTACAAATCGTACATATCAGGATACACCGTATGCGTATTGTATTCGTCGATCAAAAACTGCCTAATTTTTTGATACTTTTCGTCCGCAAACAGCGGCGCAAGCACCTCGTTCCAATCCCCTAAATCAACCATAACCGCCCCCAACCGCGCACAACTTTTTACAGAGCTTCAAAAATGCCTTCCAGCTTGGCTTCCAAATTCTTCAACGCCTTTTCCTTGTTGACAAAATACTGTTCAGCAGTGCTGCCGCTGCCCGCCACGTCGGAAATAGCCTTTACTGCATAGACGGGTAATTGTGCCGCATACGCGGCCTGAACGATCGCCGCGCCTTCCATATCGCGAATATCCGCGCCCAGCTCCTCCGTCAGCAGTTTAAAATCGTCCACCGAATCGTTAAACCGATCGGCTGTCCCCAGCTTTTTAAAGGGGAGTCCGCCTTTCAGCCCGTTCAACCCGTTCAGCTTCAAATAATTTTCGGTATATTCGTTCAGGGTCCCAATTTTCGTACCGTTCAGCTCTACCAAATCAAAATCGAATTGCACCGCGTCGGAGATCTGATACACCTCGCACAGCTTGGTTCCGTCGTTCAAACCGCCCGCCACGCCAAAATTCAACAGCTTTTCAGCGTCGAATTTGCTAATCAAAA
>JAZKXM010000077.1:0-4087 GCA_045611585.1 Candidatus Scatosoma sp.
CACAAAAACGGACTTAACCAAGTAACCGCAGGTTGCGCCCTTGACCGCTTGCGGTCACTACGCAAGCTTTGCTTGCGCAAAACTAGCCCCCAATCAAGCAAAACGTAGTTTTGCGCCCTTGACCGCTTGCGGTCACAATAAAAAAAATCCCCAAAGCAATTAAAAGAGGTGACAATATGGTTACAAGAGAAAATATTACAAGCAAGCAACGCGCCGCGTTAAAATCCATCGCAGCGACGATGCAGCCCATCGCGCAAATCGGCAAGGGCGGGCTGACGGACAACGTTTTAAAGACCCTTTCGGACGCGTTGGAGGCGAGAGAGCTGATCAAGGTGCACATTTTACCCAATTCGGAAGACGACGCAAGAAACTTAGCGGAAAACGTCGCCGATCTGTTGGACGCTATTCCCGTCGCGGTTATCGGTCGCAAGGCGATTTTTTACCGTCGCTCTCAGCGCCAAAATTTTGCACATTTACAGTTTTAAACGGCAAATAACCGTTTATATATAGTAGGACAAACGTATTTCAAGAAGGTGTTGGATATGGAAAAGGAATTGCAAGAAGAACAGATCGTTGACCCCGTAGCGGAAACGGACGAAAAAGCGCCTAAAAAGGCGAAAAAAGAAAAGAAAAATGAAGAGTTGGACCGCGTCAAGGCAGAGCTTTTAAAAACGCAAGCGGAGGTAGAAGACGTAACAAGAAAATGGTATTCCGTAACGGCGGAATACGAAAACTACCGTCGCCGCACGCAAAACCAATCGGCGCAAAGATATCAAGAGGGGCGTAACGACGTTGTTGCAGCCTTATTCCCCGTAGGGGACAATATCGAACGCGCAATCGCGTCCTGCTCGGACGAAAACGTCAAGCAGGGCTTGGATATGGTGTTAAAATCCTTTAAAAAAGTGCTGGAAGGGGAAGGCGTAGAAGAAATCGACCCCCTCGGACAACCCTTTGACGCAGACGTTGCGGAGGCGATTATGGCGGTCCCCGCCGAGGCAGGGGAGGAGAGCGGCACCGTCAAGCAGGTATATGTAAAAGGCTATAAAAAAGGCGACAAAGTATTGCGCTACGCGCAGGTCATCGTTGTACAGTAAAGAAAAAGAACCGAGGTAATTTCGGTTCTTTTTTTGTACGGCAAAATAGGGAATAAAAAGAGTAAAAAAATCCGATTAAAAAATATTTACAGTGCTTGACAAGCGTTTCGGTGGGTGCTATAATGAAGAAAATACAAAACTCAGCCGCAATCGCGGCGGTTTTTTGTAAAAAAGGAAAGGGTGAAAAGATATGAATTCTTGGTTGAAAGACAGCGTTATCTATCAGGTGTATCCGCTTACTTTTTGCGATTCCAATAACGACGGAATCGGGGATTTAAAAGGGATAGAAAGCAAGCTAACCTACATAAAGGATTTAGGCGCAGACGTGGTTTGGTTAAACCCCATTTATCCGTCAACGTTCACGGACGGCGGCTACGACGTGATAGATTTTTGCGGAATTGATCCCCGCTTTGGTACGCTGGACGATTTTGACGATCTTGTAAAGGCGTGCAAAAAGCAGGGCTTAAAGGTAATTTTGGACATAGTTCCAGGGCACACCTCTTGGGAACATCCGTGGTTTAAAAAATCGGCGGAATTTACCCGAAACGAATATTGGGATCGGTTTATTTGGACGGACAATATTTTCAGGAAATATCGCGGGAAATCCATTCACGGAATTTTTGATAGAGACGGGGGCTACGTCATCAATTATTACGCAACGCAACCCGCGCTCAATTACGGTTTTAACCGTATGCCCGAGGACGTTGCGGACGTGGACAAATGGGCTATGCATTATACGGACGAACGGTTGACCCCCTTACGCGAAGAGATTATCAACGTTTTGCGTTTTTGGCTTCGCCACGGAGTTGACGGCTTCCGTATGGACTGCGCCAATTCGTTGGTAAAGGAGTGCGATTTCCGTTCGGACAAGACGGAGGACATTGAAGGGCTGATTTGGATATGGGACAAAATTTTCACGCCAATCCGTCAAGAATATCCCGACGTTGCGTTTATTGCGGAGTGGATTTATCCCAAAAACGCGGTGGGAAAAGCGGGGTTTGATTTAGACTTTTTTGCGCACGATATGCCCCACTACAATCAGCTGTTCCGCAACGAGCCAAAGATGAATTTAGACGCTTGGTTCGAACGGGGGGACAACTACTTTTCTGCAAAAGGCAAGGGTTCCATTCGGGAATGTTTGCAATATTGCGAGGATTTGTTCCCGATATGCGAGGGGAAGGGGGCGTATTCGATCCCGTCGGGCAGTCACGATCAGGTACGTCTTGCCAAAGGCATGAGCATAACCGAGTTAAAGTCGGCATTTGCCTTTTTACTGACCTATAAAAACGTGCCGACCATCTATTACGGGGACGAATTAGGAATAACGCACCGCGAAAACATCAACCGCGAAGGGGGCTATATCCGCACGGGCGCAAGAACGCCTATGCAGTGGACAAACGCAAAAAACCGTGGTTTTTCGGAAACGAACGGGGAGTTATATTTGCCCGTCAACGACGCGGTGGAACAATCGGTCGAATGGCAAGAAAACGAGCCGTCCTCCTTATTGCTGTTTGTGAAAAAATTGCTTGCGCTTCGCAAGGAACATAAATGCCTGCGCTTTGACGGCGGCGTAAAGGTTTTAGAAAACGGGTATCCTCTTGTTTACGAACGCTTTAACGAAGAAGAAAGGTTGTTGGTGGCAATCAACGTAAAAGATCAGACGTATCAGTTAAAAGAAACCTTTTCCGTAGTGTTGTTTTCAGAGAGCTTTGAAAAGGAAAGCGGAACTCTTTACAGCGGCGGAATTTTAATCGCCAAGAAATAAAACAGTCAAAAACGTCTTAAATCCAGCGTAAAATAGCGGTTTTAAGGCGTTTTTATCAAATAATCCCCCGTTCGGCGTTTGACAACCGAAGCGGCTTGGTATATAATAGAATTGATAAAAAATATTAGGCGATCCCAAATCAAAGGGGAAAACCGAAAGGAGAAAAACTATGATTTGTTTAAAAGATAAGGTAGTCATCATCACGGGCGGCGGCAGAGGGATCGGCTTCGGGCTGTCCACGGCGTTTGCGAAAGCGGGCGCAAAAATCGTCATCACGGGCCGCACGGAGGGTACGTTGCTTTCGGCGAAGGAAAAGCTGGAAAGCGCATACGGCTGCGAAGTGTTGACGGTGACGGCGGACGGCGCCGACGAGGCGGCGATCCAAAACGTAATCGATAAAACGGTGGAAAAATTCGGCAAGATCGACGCGGTAATCAACAACGCGCAGGCGTCCGCGTCGGGAAAAATGCTGATTCAGCACACGAAGGAGGATCTCGACCTTGCCATCTATTCGGGCATTTACGCAACCTTCTTCTATATGCAAAAAGCGTATCCCTATTTGAAGGAAACGAAGGGCGCAGTGGTCAATTTCGCGTCGGGCGCAGGGCTGTTTGGGCGTATCGCGCAATCGTCCTATGCGGCGGCAAAGGAGGGGATTCGCGGCTTATCGCGCGTCGCCGCGACCGAGTGGGCGCCTGACGGCGTGCGCGTCAACGTAATTTGCCCCCTCGCAATGACGGAGGGCTTGCAAAAGTTTAAGGAAGAATACCCCGAACGCTACGAACAGACGATCAAAGGCGTTCCGATGGGCAGATTTGCCGATCCCGAAAAGGACGTCGGCGGGCTGTGCGTGTTCCTCTGCTCGGACGAGGCTTCGTATATCACGGGCGAAACGATCACCTTGCAGGGCGGCAGCGGATTAAGACCGTAACCAATCAAAAACCAATCAAAACAAAACGCAAAAAAGCGACGTTTGGCAACAGCCATTCGTCGCTTTTTTTTACTAAATTACAAACCTACGCGTTGCGTAAGTTGCCTTTACCGCTTTCGCCCTATATATTTTTCAGCTTTTCCACAATCCCCTTCAAAACGTTTCGTTGCGCCCCGTTTAACATAGGGGAAAATTGCTCGTAAAAGGCGTCTATTTCCGCGTTTGAAAGAGTCCCCGCCCGCTTGCTTTTTTCCGCTTCGGTCAGGATACTTTTCAGCATAGTTGCGTTGCTTTTTC
>JAZKXM010000078.1:0-3457 GCA_045611585.1 Candidatus Scatosoma sp.
ATAATAGGCGCTGGAAAAATCGGAAACAAATTTCACCCCTTCCTCCGCCGTCGCCGTATTTTTAAAGGTTGAATATTTAATATCCGAATGAGTCGCCGCAAAAATAACGTCGCTGACCACCGCGCTTGCCGTCGGGAACGCCCCTGCACCACGGCCGTACAGCATTACGTCCTCCACCGCGTCGCCCGTCAGCAATACCGCGTTGTAAGAATCGTTTACACTCGCCAAAGGATGATCGACGGGAATAAAGGTGGGATGAACGCGCGCCTCGATCCCCTCGTTGCCGTTTTTGCCGATAGCAAGCAGCTTTAAGGTGTATCCAAGCTTTGCGCCCAAAGCGATATCAAACGAATCCACCCCCGCAATCCCTTCGCGCAAGATCTTCGTATAGGGAACTTTGGTATGGAATGCCATAGAGGACAAAATGGAAAGCTTGTACGTTGCGTCGTACCCTTCGACGTCCGCTGTGGGATTCGCCTCTGCAAAACCAAGCTTTTGCGCCTCCTGCAAGGCGTCCTCATAGCCGACCCCCTCTTTCGTCATTTTCGTCAAAATATAGTTGGTCGTTCCGTTGATAATCCCAACGACGGAAGTGATTTTGTTGGCTTGTACACCGTCCAAAATAGTACGGATAATCGGCACGCCGCCGACGCAGCTCGCCTCGTAATAAAGCCCGCAGCCGTTGCGTTTCGCTTCGTTTTCCAGCTCGTGCGAGTATTTACAAATCAATTCCTTATTTGCCGTTACGACCGTTTTACCGCCCTTTAACGCCGTAGTAATAAAATCCTTCGCGACGCCACACCCGCCGATTGTTTCCACGACGATATCCACGGCGGGGTTTGCCACCACCTCCGCGATATTTGCGGCAAGACATTCTTCGGGAACACCGATCGAAAGCGCGCGATCGCGGTTGCAATCCAGCACGTTTTCCACGACGATATCTACGTTTTGCGTTTGACGGTAAAATTCGCGATGGCTTGTCAGAGTTTTAAACGTTCCGCCCCCTACAACGCCAACGCCAAGAATTGCTACGCCAACCTTTTTCATAACGATCTCCTTTTCTTCGGCTGATACCCAGCCGCTCTCTTTTTTCTATAATTACACTATTATTCTTCGGGTCTGTTTAAATAATACAAATACTGCAACCCTTTTAAGGTGAGCATCTTATCCACGACGTCGATGCAACAGATCTCTTTGGAAATAATATTGCTGAACCCGCCCGTTGCAATCGTGAGCGTTTCTGGTCTGTTCAATTCCTTTTTGATGCGTTTGACGATATATTCGACCAGCCCTGCAAACCCAAACACGATCCCCGCCTGCATATTTGTAACCGTGTTTTTGGCAATAATGCTCTTGGGTGCTTCAATTTCTACCCTCGGCAATTTCGCCGTACCGTTGACAAGCGAATCCAACGACCCCTTAATCCCCGGAGAGATAACGCCGCCGATAAATTCGTCCTTGTCGCTGATGATATTGAAGGTGGTTGCCGTACCGAAGTCGATTACGATCATCGGCGCGCCCTTTCCGCCGTGGTTGACGATTGCCGAAACGCAGTTTACAATTCTGTCCGCGCCAACCTCGCGCGAATCGTCGCAACGGATATTCAAGCCCGATTTTAACCCCGGCGCAACGCGCAAGGGCTGCACGCCGAGATACAGCGAACACATACGGTCTAACGTATAATCTAACGACGGAACGACGGAGGAGATGATCGCCCCCGTAATTTCCATTACGGGTAAGTTCATCACTTTCAGCATATTCACCAGCTGCGAGCCGTATTCGTCCGAAGTCTTTTTATGGTCGGTTTCGACACGAAAAGACGCTTTAAACTCCTCTTTGTCGCAAATTGCGTATTTGATATTGGTGTTGCCGACGTCAATACAAAGTATCATATCATAACCTCTTCATCGTTTTTCCGACGAGGACGATAATACGGTGCAACGTCGGCGCAAAAATCAAATTGACAGCAAGCTCGACAAAGAAATTCGTCGTTACAAGCCCTACCAAAATAAAGACAAAAATATTCATTCCCGCAAAATCGGGCAACGCGCCTTGAAAGGCAACAATGCTTTCGTTCATCAACAAGCACCCGACGATAAACAGCGCGGTGTTGATGATGGGCGTAGCCGCCGAAGCAACCACCACGCCAACCAGCGCGTTTTTACGCCGCAGCCAGCGGTACAACCAACCCGAAACAAGCCCCGCCACCGTCGTTTTCACTACGCAAGTCAGCGCGGCGATAACGGGCGTATTCGTCCAAATGACCGTATAAAAGGGGGAAAGCCCCATCATCACCTGAACCATCACGACAACCCCGCACGCAAGCCCTAAAATGCCGCCTGCGATCGGCCCGTACAAAAGTGCCCCCAAAACGATGGGGATCAACGTAAAATTCAGCTGTACAACGCCGAACGAAATCGTCCCCATCCAGCCCTGCAACGCAATAACAAGGGCAAGCAATACCGCGATCCCCGCGATCCTTTGCGGTGAAAAGTAACCTTTTCCACTCATAATAAAACCTCCATCGAGCCTTCCTCCAAGAAAGTGCCCGCAGAAAAAATGTATTCCGCCTACGCTGAATGGGTCAAACCGTCAACGACGTATCCGCCCGCTTCGGTGGTATTGTATATTATAACTCATTTTTTTTATTTTGGCAAGAAAATGAAGGCAAAAACGGGAAAAAGTATTTTACGAAAGTTTTTCCTTTCCTTTGAACATTTTCCCTCTCGCAAGGAATATTATGTAATAGAAAACAAAACCGCAGGATATTTTATCCCATCGGCTCTGCCGAAATAAATCTTACATATCCCCTGCGGTAAAGACACAGGAGGTTTCAAATTTATGACTTGTTTTACGCAGGGTAACACCACCCTTTGGATCTTGATCGCGTTGCTTGTGCTTGGCTCGAAAGACGGTATTTTCTGTTCGAATACGCTCAGCGGCTGCACCCTTCCCATCATCATCGCTTTGTTGTACTGTCTGTATAAGAACGGGACGCTTTCCCAAATTCTTACCCCTAACTGCTGCAATCACTGCAATCCTTGCTGCTGATTTTCTTCCTTTTTCTAAGTTTCTTCCTTTATCCAAAAAAAGAACGGGGTCGGGTTTTCCGACCTCGCTCTTTTTTATATTCTTTATTATTATAAATTATACGCTAAACAAACAATTATCTTCCCCAAGCGAAAAATACTTCAATCCCCATACGGGCAAGATTTGCGTTTACAACCTTTTCGATTTCGCTTAAAGTAGATCTGTCAATCCATGCCTGCACCGTATAATTGCTGGCGGTGGTTATCTTGGAATAAACCGCCTCAAAAGCCTTTTCCAAGAACAAATTGACGATCAAATTTTGCATTTGACCTTTGGTCAACCAAACGTTGCCGTCTTTCTTTAAATCGTTTTTCTTTGCCCACGCAATAAACGTATCGGGAGCAAAATTAAGTCGGAGGCCAAGCGG
>JAZKXM010000079.1:0-1636 GCA_045611585.1 Candidatus Scatosoma sp.
GCAAAACGGACGGCGCGATGGACGCAGGCAATCTGCTCAAACCCATGCTGGCAAGGGGGGAACTGCATTGTATCGGCGCGACAACCTTGGACGAATATCGAAAATACATTGAAAAAGACCCCGCGCTTGAACGCCGTTTCCAGCCCGTTTTGGTCGGTGAACCGACGGTAGAAGACACCATCTCCATTTTGCGCGGCTTAAAAGAACGTTACGAAGTATACCACGGCGTAAAAATTCAAGACAATGCGTTAATTGCGGCGGCAACGCTTTCCAATCGCTACGTGACCGATCGGTTTTTACCCGACAAAGCCATCGACCTTGTGGACGAAGCATGCGCGATGATAAAAACGGAAATGCAATCCATGCCTTCCGAATTAGACGAAATTGCGCGCAAAATCATGCAGCTGGAAATTGAAGAAAACGCCTTAAAAAAGGAAACGGACTCCCTTTCCAAAACGCATTTGGAAGAAATCGAAATTGAGCTTTCCACTCTCCGCAAAGATTACGAGCAAATGAAAAAACGCTTGGACGAGGAGAAGAACTCTATCGGTAGAGAGCAAAAATTGCGTGAAGAATTAGAGGCGGCAAACGCAGGGCTGGAAAAAGCGCAAAGAGAGTACGATTTAGAAACGGCGTCCCGTTTGCAGTACGGCAAAATCCCTCAGCTTAAAAAACAGCTTGACGAGCTGGAAAAATCCAAAAAGGAGGGGGCAGGTACGCGTTCAAACGAAGATACCCTTCTTCGCGATAGGGTAACGGAAGAAGAAATTTCCCGCGTTGTCGCCCGTTGGACGGGGATTCCCGTCGCCAAGCTTTTGGAAGGGGAGCGGGAAAAGCTGTTGCGCCTTGACAAAACCCTGCACGAACGGGTGGTCGGTCAGGACGAAGCGGTGACGGCGGTTGCAGACGCTATTTTGCGCTCCCGCGCCGGAATTGCAGACCCCAACCGCCCGATCGGCTCCTTCCTGTTTTTAGGCCCGACGGGCGTCGGCAAAACCGAGCTTGCCAAAACGCTCGCCCGCGCTCTGTTCGACGACGAAAAAAATATGGTGCGGATCGACATGAGCGAATATATGGAAAAATTCTCCGTGTCCCGCCTGATCGGCGCGCCCCCTGGATACGTCGGCTACGACGAGGGCGGACAGCTTACCGAGGCGGTTAGAAGAAAGCCCTATTCGGTGCTTTTGTTTGACGAAGTAGAAAAGGCGCACCCCGACGTATTCAACGTACTGTTGCAGGTGTTGGACGACGGCAGGATCACGGACGGGCAGGGCAGGACGGTCGATTTTAAAAACACCGTCATCATCTTGACGTCCAACTTAGGCTCTGCGGCAATCCTTGACGGAATCACCCCCGACGGCGAACTGTCCGACGAGGCAAAGCAAGAGGTGCAAGCCCTCTTAAAAACCTCCTTCCGTCCCGAATTTTTAAATCGCTTGGACGAAATTGTGTTCTTCAAACCGTTGGCAAAATCGGAAATCGGCAATATTGTTCGCTTGCTTTCGCAAGACTTAGTCAAACGCCTTGCTGAAAAACAGCTTACCCTTCGCCTTTCGGACGCGGCGGTTGCGCATATCGTGGAAAAGGGCTACGACCCCGTTTACGGCGCTCGCCCCTTAAAGCGGTATATGCAGCA
>JAZKXM010000080.1:0-16974 GCA_045611585.1 Candidatus Scatosoma sp.
ACAAGTAAATCGCAAAAAGGCGCAATCTCCGGGTCAATTTTCAACCAAATATGGTTTAACACCGCACCAATACACGCACCGATTGCAAGCATAGGGATGAAAATCCCGCATGGGATTTTTGCCCCGACGTTGATTGCCATAATCACCGCTTTTAATACCAAAACTATTAATAATGCCCATACCAGGGGTAAGCCGAATATACTTTCCATCGCCTGCTCAGAGGTGCCGCCGCTTGTGCCAAGCGACTCGATTAAGCCATGTCCGCCGCCCATAACGCCTGCGGCAATAAAGGAAAACACACCGCCAATCAACATCGCCGTCGTAAGCCTTGACAAATTCGACCACCACTCGTTTTTCACGTGTATCTTTTTAAATACTTTACGCATATACAGACACAGCTTATAAAAGGCAATCCCCGAAAATCCGCATATAAGCCCCGATGCTACGACATAACCGTAGTAATGTATCGGCAAATCCCACAGCTTGTACGCATGGAAGGAACTGCTGATTTCCATGCCCAACGTATTATAGATAGACATACGGGTCAGCATACCGAAAATAACGGAAGAAAATGCACAAATAAATACTTCTGGGGTGAAACGCTTATGCGCTTCCTCAAAGGCGAACGCCATACCTGTCAGCGGTGCGTTAAACGCTACCGCAAGACCTGTACAAGCACCGCCTGTCACCTGATATTTTCGTATCATTTGATTACGGCGCGTAATGCTTGCTATACCGTCACCGCCTGCCGCACCAATCAATATACTCGGTCCTTCCGCACCGATGGATAAGCCTAAGAAAATACTTACCAAGCTCGCCGCAAACATTGCAGGCAAATCGCGCCACCATTTAAAGCGTACAATCCCACGCGTTGCCCCTACCGCTTGCGGTACGCCGCCCCCACGGATGACGGAAGACATATTCACCAGCACGCTAAGAAGAAATGCACCTGCAATAAGCGCCAACACCAACAGCGGAATAAAGATGGGATTTTCACGCACGTATGCGTAAGCGCCACGAGAAATTTCCTCCCCTTCATGTACCAAAATACTGAAAAAGGTGGCAATAATCCCGACGATAACACCTGTAACGCTACCCACCAAAACCAACTCGATAAAGATGCGGTAGATACTCGTCTTTTTTAAATCTTTTTTCTCATGCGTTTTCATAATCCCCTAATCCTCTATGCAACTGTGCATAAGCACCGTTTAACGCCAACAATTCACCATGCGTACCCTGTTCCACAACGTGTCCGTTTTCCATAACCAAGATGCAATCGGAATGTATAATCGTAGACAACCGATGCGCCACCACAAATGAAGTTCTGCCTTCCATTAATTTGCCAAAGGCGTCGCTGATTTTCATCTCGGTACGGGTGTCAATCGACGAAGTTGCCTCGTCCAAAATCAGCATAGGCGGAATGGAAAGCATAATCCGCGCGATACACAACAGCTGTTTTTGCCCCTCGGACAAACCGCCGCCACCTTCGGCAACAAGGGTGTCATACCCTTTTTCCATACGCTTGATAAAGCTGTGCGCGTGCGCCGCCTTCGCCGCCGCTACAACTTCCTCGTCCGTCGCCGTGGGTTTTGCCATACGAATATTATCCCGCACCGTACCGCTTTTCAGCCACGTTTCCTGCAAAACCATACCGAAATTTTTACGCAAAGACCCGCGTTTCACCTCGCGAATATCCTTTCCGTCCACCCGCACGCTGCCGCCTTCCACGTCGTAAAAACGCATCAAAAGGTTGATTAACGTAGTCTTTCCCGACCCCGTTCTACCAACGATTGCTACCCGTTGACCGCGTTCTACGCTCAGGTTTAAATCCTCAATTAAGGGCTTATCAGCCGAATAGGAGAAGGATACCCCGTCCAACGTTACCGCGCCCGTCGCTTCGCCCAGCTCCGACAGATTTTCATCCGCGCTTTCCTCCTCGGCGTCGATCAGCTCAAAAATGCGGGAAGCGCAGATAAACGCGCTCTTTAATTCGGTAATCACGCCCGAAATTTCGTTAAACGGTTTGGTGTATTGATTTGCATAAGACAGCAATTTGGACAGCCCGCCCACCGTAAACGCGCCGCCCACCACGTCCAGCCCGCCAATCAGCGCAACTAGCGCGTAAACGAGATTGTTGATAAACCGAGTAGAGGGATTCGTCAAGGAAGAATAGAAAATCGCCTGCATGGACGCCTTTTCCAGATCGTCGTTGATCTTATCAAATTGCTTTTGGGATTCCTCCGCTTGCGAAAACGCCTGCAAGGTTTTCAGCCCCGCGATTCGCTCCTCCACAAATGCCGTTTGCTGTCCGCGGCAGCTTGTTTGACTCTTGAAATATTTTGACGAATGGCTTGCCACAAACCTCGCCACAAACAGGGACAAGGGGGTGACCAGCACGACGAGAAGCCCGATTTTCCAGTTGGTTGCGCACATCAGCACCACCGTCCCCAAAATGGTGAGGACGCCCGTGAAAAATTGCGTAAAGCCCATCAACAGCCCTTCGGAAAATTGATCGGCGTCGGCAACGATTCGGCTGACGATATCCCCGTGCGCATGCCCGTCCACATATTTAAGCGGTAAGCGGGGAATCTTTTGAAAGGCGTCGCGGCGCAAATCGCGCACTACGTTGCAGGACAACCGATTGTTGCAAAGGCTGGTCAGCCATTGACAAACCCCGCCGATACATACGAGAATAAGAATTTTCGCGAAAATAAGTTTTAATTGCTTCCACAGCACTCCGCTTTCCACGATGCAATCAATCCCGTCCCCGACGTACACGGGAACAAGTAGAGTCGCCCCCACCGTCAACGCGGAAAAGAGAAGGGACAACGCAAGCGAAAAAGGATATCTGCCAACGTAATGCAGCACTCTTTTGAGCGTGCCTTTGTTCGCCTTTTTCTTTTGTACGGGCGAGGTCGCCGCGCGAAGTTCGGTTTTAGATACTCGCTTTTTCATACGGCTTGCCCTCCCGCTTTCATTTGCGAACGGTAAATTTCCTGATACACCTGACAGCTTTTCAGCAGTCCTACGTGCGTATCCACCGCCACAATTTTTCCGTCGTCCATCACGACGATTTTATCCGCGTCCATCACCGACGAGGTACGCTGGGAAACAATAAACGTCGTCGTATTCAACGCCGAAATTTCTTTACGGAGTGCCGAATCCGTCGCATAATCCAACGCCGACGACGAATCGTCCAAAATGAGGATTTGCGGGTTTCTTACAAGCGCCCGCGCGATCGTCAAGCGCTGCTTTTGCCCGCCCGAAAAGTTTTTACCGCCCTGCTCGACAGGGGCAAGCAGCCCGCCCTTTTCGGCAACGAATTCCTCCGCTTGCGCGCGGCGCAACGCCGTCCACAGCTCCTCCTCCGTCGCGTCCGCTTTACCAAAGCGTAAATTGTCCGCAATCGTACCCTTAAAAAGAGTCGCCTTTTGAGGGACAACGCCCACCATAGCGCGCAGGTCGTCCAGCTTATAATCGCGCACGTCCAGCCCGTCAACGCATACCTGCCCCCCACAAACGTCATAAAAACGGGGAATAATATTGACAAGAGTACTCTTGCCCGAGCCCGTACCGCCAATCACGCCGATCCGTTGTCCGCGATCTACGGAAAAGCTGGCGTTTTCCAAGGCGGCATCCGCCCCGTCCGAATATTTTAAGCTCGCCGACAAAAAGAGAACAAAGCCTTCCTTCACTCCCTTACCCGTCCGAGCGCCGTCCTCTTTTTCCTGCACGGAGGGCTGAATTGCCAACACCGCGGAGATACGGCCGCCGCACGCCGCCGCCTTCGTAATGGTGACAATTAGATTCGCCAGCTTGATAAGCTCTATCAAAATTTGACTCATGAGGTTATACAGAGCCAAAACGCTACCCTGCGACAAAGCGCCGCCGTCCACCCTGATCGCCCCAGTCCAAAGCAACGCGATCACGCCAAGGTTGACCAAAACGTACGTCATAGGGTTGGTGATCGCCGCAATTCCGCCGACGAATTTTCTGCTCTTGTTCAGTCGGTCGTTGCGGTCGTTAAATTGCCGTTCTTCCTCTCCTTCCAAGCAAAAAGCGCGCACTACCCTTGCCCCCGAAAGGTTTTCGCGGGTGGATAACAGCACTTCGTCCAAACGGGCTTGCGATTTTTTATACAGCGGCATACACGCAAACATCACCGCATACACCACGATTGCAAGCGCAACCACCGTCAACGCAAACACCCCGAAGGAGTGTGGATCGACAATACACGCCGTCACCACCGCGCCAAAGACGATAAAGGGGGAACGAAGCAACAACCGCAAGCCCAAATTGACCCCCGACTGCAATCTGTCCACGTCGCTGGTCATTCGGGTCAGCAAAGTTGCGCTGCCCAGCCGATCGACGTCCTTGTAGGAGAGCGTTTGTATCTTTTTAAACAAATCGCGACGAATCCCCGCCGAAACGCCCGTCGCCGTCCTTGCGGCAAAATATTGCGCAACCACCGCAAACAGCATACCGAACAACCCAAACGCGATCAGTACCACGCACATCCAAACAATAAAGGATTTGTCCGCGTGCGGATATGCCCCTCCTACTTGCACGCCTAAGCCACGGTCAACGATCAACCCGACGATGATAGGCACAAGCAATTCGAAGGTGGCTTCCAACAGCTTGAACAGCGGCCCTAAAAGGCTCTGCCATTTATACGGTTTAAAATAAGTAAAAATTTTTTTCATACACAGCTATTATACCACGAACAGAGAAAAAAAAGCAAGAAAACGCAAGGCGGGCTGTTTGTCTTTTTCATCTTTTTTCGATTTTTTTCCGTTTAAAAAACGGAAAATTTACCGCGCGCACCCGCCCACGCGAGATTTAGCGACAAAAAGCACGCCCATCGACAGCCCTATCCTCACAAAAATTTGATACCATACCAACCCGTCTTTGCATAAAAAATCGGCATAAAAAATCGGGCAGCTTTTTCGCCGTCCGACTTCCTTTCGTTATTTTGATTTATTTTTTAATCCAAGAAACGGGTATAGATTTCCTTTAAATCGCGCAGGTATTGCAGGCGCAACCCCTCGTCCGTCGAGCTAAGCCGTTCGTTTGCGCGGGTGATGCGAATGGTGTTCAACAGCTTGTTGACCGTCACGCCAAACGCAATCAACGCCACGGCGAACAACGCCGCAAACACAATCGTCGGGGTAACGTACCGCCCGTCGGGCGTTGATAAAATTTGCGAGCCGAAATATATCCCCAACACCAAAAAGACCAGCATAGGAAGCATCGCCGCGCCAAACCAAAGGACGGAACGTTTCATTCTTTCTTTCAGAACCAAACGCCGTTGCGATTGCTTTTCCTCGATCTCTTCGGCAAGCGGTTTTTCCTCTGCTTCCAGCTGAGCAACCCGCGTTTCAAATACCGTTTTGTATTTTTCCTTGATCTCATCTACTGCGCGATAGCCAAGGTCAAATTCTAAATTTTCAAAGCCCGATTCGACGTACTCCTCCGCCAAAACGTCGGGATTTGTAAAATCTGCCGTTTTTGCCCGCCAGTACCCGACGGACGCCTCTTTCGCTTCGCCGTCTAAACCCAACGCCTTTTCAAATTTTAACTCCGCCGCCTTAAAGCTACCCGCAACAAGCAACGCGTCGCCCTCTGCGCAGATTTGCTGATACTGCTTCAACAACGCTGCCGCTTCTTCCTCCTTTTTCTTGCGCAAAGCAAGCGCCTCTTCGGGGGACAGCCCAACCAAATCCTCGTCGTCCTCCTCCATATCGGGGAATTCAAACATAATCTCATCCACAGGCTCTTTTTCTTCCTGCTCCGCAGCCGAATTTTCTTGTTCGGCAAGCTCGTCCGTGGCGTCAACGTATCCGTCCGCCGTCTTTTTCAACCGAATCCCTCTGCCGTATTCGTCGTCGATAATTCTTTCTTCCATAGGTTTTTCCCCCTTTTTTATCTTCTATCTTTACCTCATTATTATTGAGGTTATTCTTCCTGAATCCCCAACGCGCGCTCTTCCTCGCTCAGCACGAAAGGATTTCGCCAGCCGCTACGCTTTGGCGGCAAAGTTTTCACAATATACGTCTTTGCCTTGCCGCGGTACCTGCTTTTTGCCCAACGGCAAAATTCCTCGTTCTCGAACATCGCCAACACGCCGCTGCCCGACCCCGTCATCACCGCGCCCAGCGGTGCAAATCCGCACGCCGCCTTATGCGCGTCTTTTACTGCCCCAGACAAGTCTTTCGCCGCCTCAAAAAGGTCGTTCGTTAAATACCTGCCCCCTTCGTTTACCTCTCCATTCATCAACGCGCGAATACATTTTTCCGTCCTTTCTCCCATTGAAAAAGGCTGTCCACGTTCTTCTTTTTGTTGATCGAATACGCGGAAACATTCCGCTGTGGATACCCCTTCGCTGGGACAAATCAGTAAAAAGTACAGCCTTTCTTTGATCGGTAACGGAGTTACAATTTCTCCCCTGCCTTGCATACGGGCAAACCCGCCCGTCAGCATATACCCCGTATCACTGCCAAGCGAATCGGCAAGGCTTTTCAGCCGTTCCCTTTCCTCCGTCAGCCCGTACAGCTTCGCCATTCCGTTCAGCACCCCCGCAACGTCCGCGGACGAGCCGCCAAGCCCCGCACCCATCGGGATATTTTTATACACAACAATTTCCGCACCCGTAGTTCCAAATTCCTTTACGAACGCGTCCGCCGCCTTCCAGGCATTGTTCTTTTCGGGCGGGATTTCCTCGCTGCCCATACCGTGCATCTTCACAAACGACAGCCCGTCTTTGCGTTTTTTCAAAATAATCAAATCGTACAAATCGACTTCCGTAACCAACGAATCCAATAAATGGTACCCGTCCTTCTGCCCGACGACCTCTAACGTTAAGTTCACTTTTGCATACGCTTTTATTCTGACTGCCATAATCATATCCTAAATTGATACCTCAAAACCGCGACGGGAAAATTTCCCGCCGCAGTAATGCATATCTTATTGTAGCATATTTTTCCTAAAATTTCAATACGTTAAGGCAAATTATACGATTATTTTTTTAAATTTTCACCAAAACCGCGGCAAACGACAATCCTTTCCCCCTTCTGCACGGGAAAAACTAAATCGGGATTACTCTTTTGCACTTCTTCGGGCGTACAGCGAAGTCTTTTTGCCACCTGCCAAAGCGCCTCCCCTTCGCGAGGCAAAAAGATGGATATGCCGTTAGTTTCCGCCTCGTAAGCCTCCCCTTCGACGATCTCCCGCACGTATTCGCCGCCGCATTGTTCGTAGGTGTTCGTCACCAGCTTCAACGTGCCTTCCATCTCCGTTTCTCCGTTTTTGCGCCGCTTTACGTTCAGCCCGTACACCGTCGCTTCGCACTCCGTTTCCGACCCGAATTCGCCGCTCAACGGAAACTCTACGGGCAGAGAAACCGTCGCCTTTTTATGCACTCCGTCCAAAACGAATAAGACGTCCGCTTGCACCACCCCTTCGGCGCGCATCTCCCCTTGCTCGTTTCGTTTGCAGGAAATTTCCGCGCGAGGCAAAATCGCCGCCTGCAACAGACAATTTTCATCCACGTCCCCGTCGATTGCCGCTACGCCGCCAATCCTTTCCACGTGTTTTGCCGTTTTCATCAAATACCTGCTTGCCGCATTTTCCTTTTTCAACCCAATTTCTTGCGTAGTGCAAAAGGCGTCCTCGATCACAGGAACTTCGTCCTTTTTATACAAAATACACTCCGCGGACAGCACGGCAGACAGCACCAGCTTACTCTTTCCCTTCGCCTCGTCCGTCCCTGCCGAAACGTGCGCGCTTTTCACCGTTACGCGCGCCTCTACGGGAATATTTCCAAACGCTTCCTCGGATGGGATTTGGATATGAAAAGGAATTAATTTTTCATACGAACAAAGCGCACCGTCCCGTTTTAACGCGCAAATGTTTAAGCACATCTCCCCGTCCAGCTCTACCTGCCCGCCGTCCGCCATCGCGCCCGTCACCAACACGTTTTCCCCGTGTAAGAGGATATCCCCGAAATAGTCGGTGTCAAATTCATCCTCGATCCCCGTTTCCCCCGAAATAGTTTCCAACGATAAAACGGGCAAGCCTTTTTTTTGCGCAATCAATTCGTCGCCGCCTGAGGCGTATTCAATTTTCGCCAACCCATAAACGGGCAGCGTCGCCCCTACAATCACCGAAACGTACAGCCCCGATCCCTCTCTGCGAATACTGATATTTTCCGCCTGTAAAATTGCCCGCGCAAAGCATGCGGGAGAAAGGACGGGATCCGCCGCTTTGTGGAAAAACTCCGCGCCCCGTTCCGCACGGCAAATATTTTTATCGGCGTCCTCGTACACGATCCCAAGCGTCAGCCGCCCGCCGTAGCGCACCTCGCCGTCCGCCGCCTCGCATTCGGTAGGCGTTACCTTCGCTTGCACGGCAAGCACGGCGTTGATTTCGCTGCCCGATAAACGGCACTCGACAATGGATTGTGCTTTCAGCCTGCGTATCTCGTCCGTATAACGATAAGTTTCATAATATGCTTTCATTTCTATCTCCCTTGCAGTTTCGTTGCCTTATCAATGTATGCGCCAAGCGCAAAAAATAGACCCATACCCTTTTCAAAATACACGCTTTTTTGGAAAATTTTGTTTCCAACGGCATATTTTAAGAGGTTTTGGGGCATAGTAAGTATATGATTAAACCGACAAAAAATATTTCCGACGTCAAACGAATGGTAAAAGATTGCTCGGCGGGACGCGTCGCCGTGCGGGTGAATTTAGGCAGAAACAGAACGATGAACTTTTCGGGGGTGCTTTCGGGGATCTATCCCGCGTTGTTTACCGTCAAACCTGATGATAAAGGTTTTTTGGGAAAAACGGCGTACTCTTATTCGGACGTTTTGTGCGGCAACGTGAAAATTAAAAAAATTTAACCCGAAACAAAAACAGCCCTCGCGAAAGAGAGCTGTTTTTGATTTACAAAACGAAACCCCGCCGTGGCGCAAACTTATCGCGCGCGGTGGGGTTTTCCGTTCCGTTTTATTTATAATACTTTTTTCAAAAACTGACCCGTATAGCTTTCGGGGTATGCCGCCACCTCTTCGGGGGTACCTTGGCAAACGACCGTACCGCCGCCGTCCCCGCCTTCGGGGCCAAGATCGACGATATAGTCCGCCGTTTTCACAACGTCCAAATTGTGTTCAATCACGATAACGGTATTGCCGCCCGCACGCAGCTTTTGCAAAATCTTAATCAGCTTATCCACGTCGTAGGTATGCAAGCCCGTTGTAGGCTCGTCCAAAATATAACAGGTTTTACCCGTCGAACGCTTGGAAAGCTCGGTCGCCAGCTTCACCCGTTGCGCTTCGCCGCCCGAAAGGGTGGTAGAGCTTTGCCCCAGCTTGATATACCCAAGTCCGACGTCGTTGAGGGTTTTAATTTTGTTGTAGATAGAAGGTACGGGCGCGAAAAAGTCGCACGCTTCCTCCACCGTCATATCCAAAATATCAAAGATATTTTTGCCCTTATAGCGCACCTCCAACGTTTCGCGGTTGTAACGCTTCCCCCCGCAAACTTCGCAAGGCACGAAAATATCGGGCAAGAAATGCATTTCTATCTTAATAATTCCGTCGCCGAAACAATGCTCGCACCTGCCGCCTGCGACGTTAAAGGAAAACCGACCCGTTTTATAGCCCCGCTCCTTCGCGTCGGGCGTCGCCGCAAACAAATCGCGGATCGCGCCAAACACTCCCGTATAGGTTGCGGGGTTACTTCTCGGCGTTCTGCCGATGGGCGATTGGTCGATAGCGATCACTTTGTCAAAATACTCTACGCCCTCTATCCTATCGCAGTTGCCAAGCGCATGATGGGCGCGGTTTAAGGTGTTGGCAAGGGCGGGATATATAATTTCGTTTACCAAGCTGGATTTTCCACTCCCCGAAACCCCCGTCACCGCCGTAATCAGCCCTACGGGCAGCTTTACGTCGATATTTTTCAGGTTGTTTTGCTTACAGCCGTACAGCTGCAACCACTTTTCCGACGGAGTCGCGCGGACGGTAGGCACCTCAATTTTGCGCCGCCCCGCAAGATAATCGCCCGTGATAGATTTCGGCTCTGCCATGATATCTTCTTGCGTTCCGCAAGCCACAACCTCGCCGCCGTGAACGCCCGCTTTCGGCCCGATATCGACGATATAATCCGCCGCCCGAACGGTGTCCTCGTCGTGTTCAACAACCAGCAGCGTGTTGCCAAGATCGCGCAAGCCTTTCAGCGAATTTAACAGCTTTTCGTTGTCCCGCTGGTGCAAGCCGATGCTCGGCTCGTCCAAGATATACAAAACGCCCGTCAGCGCGCTGCCGATCTGCGTAGCAAGACGGATTCGCTGGCTTTCGCCGCCCGAAAGGGTCAGCGCGGTACGCGTTAAGGTGAGATAGTTCAGCCCCACATTCCGCAAAAAGCCCAGCCGATTGTTGATTTCTTTTAAGATCGCGTCCGCGATCAAATGCTCGGTCGGGGTCAGCTTGGTTTGCAGATCGTCGATAAAATCGCAAAGGTTATCTACCGACAACTCGCACACTTCCCAGATGTTTTTCCCGCCGACATAGATGGAAAGGGATTCCTTTTTCAACCGCTTGCCGTTGCAGCCGTGACAAGGCGCGCTACGCATCAGCCGTTCGATGTCGTATTTTACCCCGTCGGAACTCGTTTGCGCGTACCGACGTTGCAGGTTGTTGACGTACCCTTCCCATTTTTTCTTGAATTTTCCTTGGAAAGAACGGGTGGAATATTGCAAATCCAACGCCTCGTCGCTGCCGTACATCAGCACGTCATATACCTCTTTGGAAAGATCCTGAACGGGAGTATCTAGCGAAAACCCGTACGCGTTTGCAAGTGCGGACATCTCCATCAACGCCATCGTCGAAGATCCCAAGTTCCAGCCCGTCACCTTAAACGCGCCCTCTCGCAACGTTTTGGTTTTGTCGGGACAAATGAGGTCGGGATCGACAATTTGCTTATACCCGATCCCGAAACATTCGGGACACGCGCCGTAAACGGTGTTGAAGGAAAACATACGCGGCTCGATCTCCTCCAACGAAACGCCGCAATCGGGACACGCGTAATTGACGGAAAACAATTCTTCCTCGCCGTTGCAATCAATAACAACCAGCCCGCCCGCAAGGGACAACGCCGCCTCCAAGCTGTCCGTCAGACGTTTTTGAATGGTAGGCTTTACCACCAGCCTATCCACCACAACGGAAATGTTGTGTTTCAAATTCTTTTCCAGCTTAATTTCTTCTTGCAGGTCATAAACAATCCCGTCGATCTTTACCCTGCCGTAGCCGCTTTTTTTGTAGCCCGCCAACTCCTTGACATACTCCCCCTTTCTGCCGCGCACAACGGGCGCGTTGACAAGAATTTTACTGCCCTCGGGCATCGCCATTACTCGATCGGCAATCTCGTCCACCGTCTGACGGCGAATTTCCCTGCCGCATTTCGGACAGTGCGGCACGCCGATACGGGCGAACAGCAATCGAAAATAATCGTAAATCTCCGTCACCGTCCCCACCGTCGAACGGGGGTTGTGCGAGGTGGTCTTTTGGTCGATGGAAATGGCGGGCGACAGCCCGTCAATACTCTCTACGTCAGGCTTTTCCATTTGCCCCAAAAACTGTCTGGCGTAGGAGGATAAGCTCTCTACGTACCGCCTCTGCCCCTCGGCAAAAATAGTATCAAACGCCAACGTGGATTTTCCGCTACCCGAAAGCCCCGTCAACACGGTCAGCTTGTTGCGCGGAATGGTCACGTCTATATTTTTCAAGTTGTTCGCTTTTGCGCCTTTTACTACGATTTCTTCTTGCATAATTTTTCCTTATTTATACTTTTGCGTCTTTTTATGCGTCTTTTTCGTTTTTACGCCTGACAGCGCGGAATGAAACTCATTTACCCGCTTTTCTCAATTTCATCTTTAACTGCGCGATCTTTTCCCGAATCTCAATCGCCCGTTCAAAATCCAGCTGACCGCTCGCCACCTTCATCAACGCCTTCAATTTTTCAATCTCGTCAGGGATATCCTGCATCTTGATCTCGTCGTCCGATTTTTTCTTGGTGATGTTCAGCGTGGATTTTATCTGCTTGACAATCGTTTTGGGGGTAATCCCGTGCGCCTTGTTGTATTCGTCCTGAATTTTTCGTCTGCGGTTGGTTTCGCCGATCGCGCGTTTCATGCTGTCGGTTACCGTGTCCGCATACATAATTACCCGCCCTTCGCTGTTTCGCGCGGCACGCCCAATCGTTTGGATTAGCGAAGTGTCGCTCCGCAAAAAGCCTTCCTTGTCCGCGTCAAGTATCGCCACCAGCTTCACCTCGGGCAAATCCAGTCCTTCGCGAAGTAGGTTTATCCCGCACAGCACGTCAAATTCGCCTCCGCGCAAACCGTTCACAATGTCGATACGCTCTAACGTGTCGATGTCGCTGTGCATATATTTTACTTTAACGGAGTGCTCTTTTAAATAGTCCGTTAATTCCTCGCTCATACGCTTGGTAAGCGTGGTAATCAAAACCCTGCCCCCCTCGTTTACCACTTTTCGTATCTCGGAAAGCAGATCGTCAATCTGTCCCTTGGTGGGCTTTACCTCTATGGTTGGATCTAACAATCCCGTTGGTCTAATCAGCTGTTCTACCCGTTGTCCCGCTTGCTCTAATTCGTACGGGGCGGGGGTTGCGGAAACGCAAATCAGCTGGGGGACCCGCGCGTCGAATTCGTCAAAGGTCAGCGGACGGTTGTCAAAAGCCGCACGCATACGAAAGCCGTATTCGACAAGATTTTTTTTACGCGATAAGTCGCCGTGATACATCGCGCGGATTTGCGGAATAGTCATGTGGCTTTCGTCGATGAACACCAAAAAGTTCCCCGACGGGAAATAATCCAGTAGCGTAACCGACGGCCCACCGGGGGATCTACCGTCAAAATATCGGCTGTAATTTTCAACGCCGCTGCAATAGCCGATCTCGCGCATCATTTCAAGGTCAAATTCAGTGCGCTGTTTCAGCCGTTGCGCCTCTAAAATTTTCCCCGCGTCCTCAAACGCGCGCACCTCGCCCTTCAAATCCTCCTCGATCATCGCCAACGCGCCTTGCAGCTTTTCCGTGCCGACGGCATATTGGCTGGCGGGGAAAATCGCGACGTGGGACAGCTCGTTTAGCTTGTTCCCCGTCAACGCCTCCACCTCGTAAATTCTGTCAATTTCGTCCCCGAAAAACTCGACGCGAATCGCCACTTCGGAGTTCGACGCAGGAAAAATCTCCACTACGTCCCCGCGCACGCGGAAGGTTGCCCGCTTAAAATCGACGTCGTTGCGAGAATATTGCAATTCGATCAGTTTGCGGAGCAAATTATCCCGCCCCCATTCCATACCAGGCCGTAAAGAGATGGACAAACGAAAATATTCTTCGGGCGCGCCCAGCCCGTAAATGCAGGACACGGACGCCACCACCAGCACGTCCTCCCGCTCCATCAGCGAACAGGTGGCGCTGTTGCGCAACTTATCAATTTCGTCGTTCAGGCTAAGATCCTTTTCAATATAAGTATCCGTTGACGGAATGTAACTTTCGGGCTGATAATAATCGTAGTAGGAAACGAAATATTCCACTCGGTTTTCGGGGAAAAATTCCCGAAATTCGTTGCAGAGCTGGGCGGCAAGCGTTTTGTTGTGGGCGATAACAAGGGTAGGACGGTTGACGTTTTTGATAACGTTTGCCATCGTGAAGGTCTTGCCACTGCCCGTGACCCCGACCAGTACCTGCGTACGCACGCCGTCAAGCACCCCTTCCGTAAGCTTTTCAATCGCCTGCGGCTGATCCCCCGTCGGCTGATATGGTGAATGTAATTTAAACTGCATAAAACCGCCCTCCGACGAAGTTTTTATCTTTTACGAATGTTATAAATAAACCGCTGTTGTCAGAAACGAGCAGGTCAAGGCGCGCGAGCATTTCCGCAGGGAGATTTACCTGCGTAAACGAGCAAGGAAAGCACAGCGCAACGCCGAGATGCGAAGTTTATCACAACAGAACCCGACGAACATTCGTTTGATTATTATATCACAAAACCTGAAAAAAGTAAAGAAAATGAGGACAATTTTTTAAAATATCCATTTCATCAGCAAGCCTACCAAAAAGGCAATTACGGCGGAGGTGACCGCCCACGCAACGCGGGCTGCAAAATCCCGCCGCTTTTGCACGGCGCAACGCTTGAACGCCCTGCCGTCCGCATGTAGAGTAATGACGTACATCTTTTCGCCTCGGCAGTCGGAGGAAAGCATTTCAAAATAATCGTCCATTTCCAGCTCGTATAAGATCTTTTCCAGCTTTTCTTCGGTACAACGCTGTTTTCTGGGCAAAAGCGCAAGGATCTCCGTCGGCGAAACCAAACAGTTTCCCCTCTCTTTACACAGCGCGTACACCGCGTTCATCACCTCGCTTTCCCGACGATTGAGCATTTTTTCCTCCTTGCCAAACTGCACGTTGGACATTTTTCCCGTTAAATGCGTACACGGTATGCCCATTTTTGCATTTATGATAGTATTATACCCCGTAAAAAGCCTTTTCATACACCCAAAAAAACGTGGTGAAAAGCGCAAAAATTTCAAAAAACCGCCTTTCAACCCTTTCCTTTTTGTATAATATATGATATAATAAAAAATAAGGAAAGCAAACTTTGCTTAACAAAACGGAGAAAATTTATGCCTGCTTTTTACGCGCACGACGCCTTCGGCATCTTAGTTTATCAAGCCCTGCCCGCCCCTTTAAAGGAGGCTTTTGGGGATTTTGAAAATACCTTATCGCTCGGCTTTCAAGGCCCTGATATCCTTTTTTATTATAAGCCCTTTTCTTCCAGCGAAACCAAGAAAAAGGGAATGGATATGCACCTTCGCACCGCAAAGGATTTCTTTGCCGAATGCGCCAAAAAAATTGTCGCTCAGCCGACGCAAGAGGTTAGGCGCACCGCGCTTGCCGCGTACGTTGCGGGCTTTATTTGTCATTTCTCTTTGGACAATGCCTGCCACGGACACATCTATCAGTTGGAAGATACGGGCGTTTCGCACGGTCGGATCGAATCGGAATTCGACAAGCACATGAAACGCCGCCAAGGCAAAAAAATCCATAAAAACGCCGCTAACTACGTCAACGACAAGGAAGGCACTTCGCTTGCGGTTGCCACCGCCTTGGACGTTCAGCGGAAAGAAGCGAAAAAGGCGATGAAAACCATCAAACGGGTAAACGGCTTGTTTTCTTCCCGCAGCAAGCTCTTTCACAAATTCGCTTATTTTTTCTTACGCAAAGTAAAAGCGGAAAAATTTGGAGAAATGTTTTTACATTTTGCGGACGATCCCGCGTGCAACGTGTTAAATCCGACGCTTGAAGAACGGCTGCACGCCGCCGTACGCCCCACCGCCGACCGTATCGTTCGGTATTTTGAAAATTTAGAACAAATCGCCCAAACGGGTGAAATTGATCAAGAGTTCGACAGAGATTATACGGGAGATAAAATTGTATGAGCAAAGGAGCAAACAAACTCACTTCCTTGGAAAAGAAATGGGTAATGTACGACGTGGGCAACTCCGCTTGGGTGCTGTTCGCCTCGACGATTATCCCTATCTATTTCGATTCGCTTGCGGGCGGTGCGTCTAGTGGCGCGGCAACCGCGCTGTGGGGGGCAGTTTCGGCGATCGTCGCATTAATCGCGCTGATCATTTGCCCTATCTTCGGCACGATGGCGGATTATAGCGGAAAACGCAAATTCTTTTTCCTATTTGCAATGATCGGGATTTGCGGTTGCGTGATCCTATCCCTACCCGTGATGACGGCGCTGATTTTCGCAATTATTTATATCATTACGGAAACCAGCCTTTCGTCCTCCTGCGTGTTTTACGATTCGATGCTGTCCGACGTCACGACGGAGGATCGGCTGCATAACGTATCCGCAAACGGCTACGCTTGGGGCTATATCGGCAGTTGTATCCCCTTCGTTCTTTGTTTGGGCTTGGTGTTGGCAATCCCCAACACGGTAATCCCGATGCAATGGCGTATGACGGCGTCCTTCCTGATCACCGCCGTTTGGTGGCTTTGCTTTACGTTGCCCATCTTCAAAAGCTATCGACAAAAGAATTTTATGCCCAAACCCCTGCACCCCGTTCGCGGTACGTTTAAGCGGTTGAGCGAAATCTTTAAAGAGATTAAAGGCAATAAAAAGGCGTTTTTGTTCCTTGTAGCTTTCTTCCTGTATATCAACGGTACGTCCACCATTATCAAAATGGCAACCGTCTATGGCCAGGATATACTGCATTTTGGCTCTACGCAGTTGCTCCTTGCGTTGTTGGTAACCCAAATAGTAGCCTTCCCTAGCGCGATTATCATCGGTCGGCTGTCCAAAAAATTTGAAGATAAAACGCTGATCTTCGTATGTATCGGCGGGTACGTCGCCGTTTCCCTTTTTGCTCTTTTCTTAAAAATGGAATGGCAATTTTGGTTGCTCGCGGTCGTCGTGGGTATGTTCCAAGGCGGTATCCAAGCGCTGTCTAGATCCTACTTCACCAGCGTTATCCCTGCTGAAAAGTCGGGCGAATATTTCGGAATTTACGACATTTTCGGCAAAGGTGCGGGCTGTTTAGGTCCTGCTCTTGTCAGCGGTTGCGTATTAATTGTCAAAGCAATCGAAAAAGCCGCGCCCTCTTTCACGGGCGTTACGGCGGTGATGAACCTCGATCTGTTGCCCATTCCTCTTTTGACGATTGCGGGGCTGTTGGTGTTTATCGTGGTTGCTAAGCTTCCCAATACAGCGCGCGCAAAAGCGGAAAATACCCAAATCGAACCCGTTGAAAACGTAGAAAACGCCGAATAATTTTCGGCAAGATAAAAACCCCTCCGCCACGGCGGCGAGGGTTTTTTTTTCGTTCTATTTTTTAAAGTTTAATTAAACGCCTCATTGGGGGATTCCACGGATTTTTTC
>JAZKXM010000081.1:0-9747 GCA_045611585.1 Candidatus Scatosoma sp.
GCGGTGCGCGCGGCAATCGGTCAAAAAACGGCGACGGATTCGCTGGCGAAAGCAATCGAACAGCGCACGGGCGTCGAAACGCGCACGCAGGTTATCGGGTATCTGCAACGGGGTGGCTCGCCTATTCCTTACGATCGCGCGCTCTGTACGCTGATGGGCAGCTACGCCGCAGAGCTTGCGCTTTCGGGGAAATACGGGGTCACCGTGGCGTATTCGGGCGGGAAAGTCACCTACAATTCTTTGACGGATATTGCAGGCAGGGCGAAAAGCGTTCCCACCGATCACCAGCTGATTTCCGCGGCGCGTGCCATCGGGGTCAGCTTCGGCGACGGGAAATAATTAAAAAATAAACAAAACCAACGAAGAATTTGAAAGAGTGAGAGAGGAAAAAGAATATGAAATATGCGGTGATAGACATCAGCTCGTGCAGCGTATCCCTTTTGATCGCGTCGGTGGAGGAACGGACGAAGGTCTTGCATCACGAACGGGAAAGCGTATCCATTTTGCATTATACCGAGCATGGAAAACTGTCCGAACGCGGCTTGGAAAAAATCGTCGAGCAGTTGGAAAAGATGAAGGAGATTTGCCGCGCCAACGGCGTGGAAAAATGCTACGTGGTATCGACGGCGTCTTTGCGTAATTTTGAAAATTACGAATGGGTCGCGGAGGAATTAAAACGCCGCGCGGCGGTCAACGTCAACCTTTTGGAGGGGGAAGAGGAAGCGTATTGCGACCTGCTTGCCAATGCAAAATATAAAACGGAAGAACCCTCCTTCCTTGTCGATATCGGCGGCGGCAGTATCGAACTTTGCGATCTGGTCGGCGACAGCGACGGATCGTTGACCTATCTCGATTTCGGCCCCGTACAACTGAACGAACGGTTCGTCGAAAATATCCAACCGAACGAATTAGAGGCAAAACTCATCAAAAGCTTTGTCAAAAAGAAATTGCAAAAATGCGGACTTGCCGATAAAAAGTTCGATACGGCGGTGTTGGTTGGGACAAACAATCAGGGTATTTGCCGTATCTATCGCGATTATTTTGACGCACCGCTTGTCGAGGGTGAGGACTACGTTGACTGTAAAAAGCTGAAAAAGATTTGCAAGATCTTGGTAACGTCGGCAAAGCGGAGTATGTTGGTGTTAAAGAACGCGCCCGAAAAAACCTACACCCTTGTCACGTCGGCGGTGATCTTGCGTACTATTTTAAAATATTTCGACGTAAAGAAGGTGCTTATCACGCACGTCGGGGTAAAGGACGGGTATTTGATTTGGGTTGTGGACGGCAAGAAAAAAGCGATAGAAACGAACGTTTATGAAAGTGGCGCAAGCTTGCTTAACGGAAAAAACGAACCCGTAAAAAAGATGAAAAAAGCGACGGAACGCGCGAAGAAATCCGCGCAAAATACGTCGGATAAACTGTAAACAACAAATATAAGAGGTTATAAGGTGTCTAAAACGCGTGAAAACAACTTCATAAGGGATATTTATTGCAACCGCGAATATTCGTGGCTGCAATTTAACAAGCGCGTTTTAGAGCAAGCAACCGACCTTACAAACCCGCTTTTAGAACGCTGTAAATTTCTCGCCATTTTTCAGTCTAATTTAGACGAATTTTTCATGGTTCGCGTGGGCAGCTTAATGAACAAAGCCAAGCTTTCGCCCCGCGAAAGAGAAAATAAAACGGGGCTTACCCCTGCGGCGCAAATCGCGGGCGTTTTAGGCGTTGTAAAAGGTCTTTACCGCCAAAGCACGACGGTGTTTACGGAACTTAAAAGGGAGCTGCAACGGGAGGGCATTTGCCTTGTTCGGGGCAATCAACTCACCGCGCGCCGATTGGAAATTTGTCGGCAATATTTCTTCGCTTCCTTGCTACCGTTGCTCTCGCCCATAGTGCTGGATGCGAAGCACCCCATGCCACAGCTGGAAAATAAGCGGAGTTACCTTTTCTTCCGTTTAAAAAAGAAGGGGAAGGAAAGGCTGGGCGTAATGGCAGTCCCCGACGGGGTCGATCGCTTGTTTTGTATCGACGAGGGCAAGAAAACGCATTTGATTGCCGTTGAAGATATCCTCTTGCAGTTTGCCGAACACGCTTTTTTAGGCTACGAAGTCCTGGAAAAGACAACCGCGCGCGTTACCCGTAACGCCGATTTGGATTTAAAAATCGAGGGTGACGGGGGAGAGGCGGACTTTTCGCTGTATATGCAGGAAAAAGTTGTCAGTCGTTCAGCTTTGGGTGCGGTGCGCCTTGAACTTGGCGAAAACAGCGGTTTATTCCCTTCCTTTTTACAAAAAGAATTGCACTTAAAAGGTGCAAATTGCTTTAAGGTAAGAGGTTATTTAGATTATAAATTTTTATTCGGTCTTACAAAATATTTCACGGCTGAGCGCGCCGCGGCTTTGCGCTATCCATCCTTCGTCGGCGCAGTTCCGACGGGGTTAAACACGGACGGCTTGATAGGGCAGGTGCAACAAAAAGATTTGTTCCTTGCCTATCCTTTCCATACTATGGACGTCTTTATTCGGCTGTTAAACGAGTGCGCCGAGGATGAACGGGTGCTTTCGATCAAAACCACAATCTACCGTCTGGACGAACATTCTCGGTTTGTTGACGCGCTGAAACGCGCTTGCGAAAAGGGGAAAGAGGTGGTGGTCGTTATCGAGCTTTGCGCCCGTTTCGACGAGGAAAACAATTTGCGCTTCGCTTCCCTTTTGCAGGAGGTGGGCTGCACCGTGCTGTACGGTATGGGCAATTATAAGGTGCATTCGAAAATTCTTTCCGTAGTGCTAAAAGAAGGGGATAAAATCGAGTATCTTACCCACCTTGGCACGGGAAATTACAACGAGGATACCGCGAGGCAATACACCGACCTCAATATACTCACTGCCGATCGAGCGATCGGGGAGGACGCGGCGGCGTTTTTCCGCAATCTTGCCGTTTGCAACACTCGCTATCCTTATCAAAAGCTGTTGGTTGCGCCCTTCGGGTTAAAAACGGGTTTAATCGCTTGTATCGACGAACAAATCGCCCTCGCAAAGCAGGGCGGCGCAGCGCGTATCGTGATGAAAATGAATTCCTTAACGGACAAACAGCTGATAGATAGGCTGGCGTTTGCAAGCCGTTGCGGGGTCAAAATCGACCTTTTGGTACGCGGAATTTGCTGTCTGTTGCCTAGCGTATCAGGTAGGACGGACAATATCCGTATTCGGTCGATTGTCGGACGGTTTTTAGAACATTCGCGCGTGTATATATTCGGGGAGGGCGAAGGACGGAAAATATATATTTCCAGCGCCGATTTAATGACGAGAAATACCGAAAACCGAGTGGAAATCGCCGCGCCCGTTTTGGATAAGGAAATCCAAAGAAAAATATCGAAAATGCTGGACGTTATGCTTGCAGACAACGTAAAGGCTCGCGAAATTTTATCCGACGGCGGCTACGCTTCCGTTTTGCAGACGGGCGAGGGGATAAATTCGCAGGAAATTTTCCTGCATACAATCAACCAGCTTTAAAAATTACTTTTAAAGATAGCGAAAAAACCGTACGCGCAGTACGGTTTTTTATTTCGCTCGTTATCGCTCGTTCTTGATGACCAACTTTTCCAGCAGAGCGACAATCGCGTACATTGCCGCCGCCAAAACGCAGAGGATAATCACCGCGCTCATTACAAGATCCAGCTTAAACACCTGACCGCCATAAACGATCAAATACCCGATCCCCGCCTTTGAAACGATATATTCGCCCATGATAGACCCAATCCAAGCCATGCCGACGTTAATTTTCAGCATAGAAATCAGGCTAGGCAGAGAGGACGGGATAACCAACTTCGTCAAGATCTGCAATTTGCTTGCGCCCATAGACCGCAACAACAAAATTTTATTTTCGTCCGTCGCCATAAACCCGTTCAGCATATTCAAGATCGCAACGATCAGCCCAATCAAAACGGTCATAAACACAATCGCCTTGCTGCCCGTGCCACACCAAATGATGATCAGCGGCCCTAACGCAATCTTCGGCAGAGCGTTTAAAACGACGATATACGGCTCGCTGATCTTCCTCGCCGCCTCGCTCCACCAAAGCAACAGCGCGATCGAATACCCCAAAAACACGGCGATAAAAAACCCAGCCAGCGTTTCCCATAAAGTAGTGCCGACGTGCGTCATCAACGACCCGCTTTGGTACAGCTCGCCAATCGTTTTTAAGATACGTGAGGGTGAGCTTGTGATAAAGGGGTTTACCCATTCGAAGCGCGCGCTCAATTCCCATACCAGCAAAAACGCGATCAGGATAAACACGCGAACGGCGTTGACGAGGATATTTTTCCGTTGAAATCCGCGCAGATATAAAAGATGCTCGCGCGAGTAATTTTCTTTTTGCTTTTTCATACGTTTAACTCCCTCCACAAAAGTTCAAACCACTTTGAAAACTCCTTGTTTTCTCTTCGTTTTAACGGTTCTTGTTCGGGGAAGGATAGGGTATGCTTCGCAAGTACGCGCGCAGGGCGCGCCGACAGAACGATGACTTCGTCTGCAACCGAGATCGCTTCGCTGATATCGTGCGTGATCAACAACGCCGTTTTCTTTTCGGTACGGATGATCTTATACACGTCGTCGCATACGGACAAGCGGGTTTGGTAATCCAGCGCGGAAAAAGGCTCGTCAAGCAGCAGCACGTCGGGGTCGACCGCAAGGGTACGTATCAGCGCGGCGCGCTGTCGCATTCCGCCTGAAAGAGCGGAAGGATAGCTTTTCAAAAACTGTTTTAATCCGTATTTTTCCGCCAAAGCAAGTGCGCGTTGGCGCGCTTCGGGCGTGTTTGTCTTTTTGATCTCCAACGGGAGAAAGATGTTTTTTTCAATCGTCCGCCAAGGGAACAATTCGTCCTTTTGCAGCATATACCCAAAGGATACGCCGTCGTTTTTCACGGTGCCGTAGGTAGGCTTTAACAGCCCCGCGGCAAGTGACAAAATAGTGGTTTTACCGCACCCAGAAGGGCCGATAATGGCGATAAATTCCCCCTCGCGCACGCTGAAATCGACGTCCTTAGTCGCAACCGTTTCTCCCTGTTTGCTGTGATAGTGCATCGAAACCTTTTCAAACCGTAAAACTTCTTTCATATAAATACCTTTTGTTTATCCGTTATAAATTTCCTTTGCGATTTTTTCCGTGTAAGAATTATCGACGAGTTTATTCATATCCACCCGTTTTTCCAATTCTCCCGCGCCTTCAATAATGTCTTGCAGACGGTTAAAACTGTCCGTTTTCATCGCAAGATCCTTTTGCCAAGCGTCGATATCCTTGTACCGTTTTACGGACGCCGCGATAGCTTGTTGACTTACCCCTTCGAAATAGTCCGTCAAATACCCCGCCACAACGTTTTCGTCCGTCGAGTGGACGTATTTTACCGCTTTCATAATCGCGCGGATAAACCCTTCCGCGTGCGTACCGTTCTTTTTGAGCCAAGAATTTTTCGCCATAAAGCAGGTATAGGGGACTTCGCCCGAGCCTTCCCCGACGGACGCCACTACGTATCCTTTTCCTGCCGCTTCGTATTCGTATGCGACGGGATCAAACATAGTGCAGTAATCGGCAGTCCCCGCCTCAAAAGCGGAGGTCATCAGGTTAAACGCCACGTCAAAATTCAAGGTGACGTCCTTGCCGTCCGTCAAGCCGTTGTTTTTTAAGATGTACTCAAAGGTCATTGCAGGTACGCCGCCCTTTCTACCAGCAAGGATCTCCTTGCCTTTTAAGTCCGTCCATTTAAAATCAGGTTGAGGGGTGCGCGACACAAGGAAAGACCCGTCCCGTTTTGTCAGCTGCCCAAACACCTTGGGGACGTCGGTAGAGCCGCCCACCAATACGTATAACGCCGCTTCGGGTCCGCAAAGCCCAATGTCCGCGTCGCCTGACAGAACAGCCGCCATTACGTTGTCCGCGCCGCCGCCGTTCGTCACTTCTATACGGATGTTTTCCTCCTCAAAATACCCTAACGACTCCGCAAGATAAAAGGGGGCGTAAAACACCGAATGGGTCACTTCGTTTACCTGAATGGTCTTTACGCCGCCGTCATCCTTCTCCCCGCAGGCGGAAAGAGGCAAGAAGCAAAATACTGCGGCAATCGCCGTGCAAAGCTTTTTAAAAAATTTGTTCATGATCAAGAAACTCCCGTTTATAAAATTTTTTTGGAATAATATATTATATGAACGCCCATTAATAATTGACAATCGGGCGGAAAAGTACTATAATAGATAGGCTATACCCATTTTGTTTGGGTGGTAATAGGTTGAACGACGAATTTTAAAAAAGGACGTGCGACGAATTATGGAGATGCAAAAGACTTACAATCCAAAGGATTTCGAGGACAGAATTTACGCCGATTGGGAGCAATCGGGCGCTTTCCGCGCGGAGGTTGATCAGGACAAGGTTCCGTTTACGATCATGATGCCGCCCCCCAATATTACGGGGCAGCTGCACATGGGGCACGCAATGGACGCGACGATGCAGGATACCCTCATTCGCTTTAAGCGTATGCAGGGCTATGCCGCGTTGTGGCTTCCCGGGTGCGACCACGCTTCTATCGCGACGGAGGTCAAGATCGTCGAAAAGATGAAAGAGGACGGGCTTACCAAGGCAGACCTTGGCAGGGACGGCTTTTTAAAGCGCGCGTGGGAGTGGAAAGAACAGTATGGCAACCGCATTATGCTGCAACAGCGCAAAATGGGTACGTCGTGCGATTGGTCCCGTCAAGCGTTCACGATGGACGAAAAATGTTCCCGTGCCGTTCGCGAAGTATTCGTCAACCTTTATAACAAAGGACTGATTTATCAAGGGGACAGAATTATTAACTGGTGTCCTTGTTGTAAAACCGCGCTTTCGGACGCGGAGGTAGAATACGCGGAAGAGGGCGGACATTTCTGGCATTTGCGCTATCCCGCAACGGATGGCAGCGCAGAGGTGGTTGTGGCGACGACCAGACCCGAAACGATGCTGGGGGATACGGCGGTTGCCGTTCATCCCGACGATAAGCGTTATTCCGCGCTTGTCGGCAAAACCTTAAAATTACCTTTGACGGATAGAGAAATTCCCGTTGTCGCGGACGAATACGTAGATCCCGAATTTGGTACGGGCTGCGTAAAGATCACGCCCGCGCACGACCCTAACGACTTTGAGGTAGGCAAACGCCATAACCTTCCCGTCATTCGCGTTATGAACGACGACGGAAGCATGAACGCGCTTGCAGGAAAGTACGAGGGCTTGGATAGATACGTCGCAAGAAAGCAAATCGTTGCCGACTTGGAAGAAATGGGCGTGTTGGCAAAGGTAGAGGCGCACACGCACAACGTCGGGCATTGTTACCGCTGTCATTCGACGGTAGAACCCATTGTGTCTAAGCAGTGGTTTGTAAAAATGGACCCGCTTGCAAAGCCCGCAATTCAAGCGGTGATGAAAAACAAGGTAAAATTTGTTCCCGAACGCTTCTCCAAAACCTATTATAATTGGATGGAAAACATACGCGATTGGTGTATTTCCCGTCAGCTTTGGTGGGGGCACCGTATCCCCGTTTGGTATTGCCCCGATTGCGGCAAGGTCATTTGCGCAAAGGAAGACCCTACCGTTTGTCCCGATTGCGCCGGCAAGGCGTTAAAGCAGGACGAGGACGTGCTGGATACGTGGTTCTCCTCCGCGCTTTGGCCCTTCTCTACGCTTGGTTTTCCCGAAGAAACGCCCGATTATAAATATTTCTATCCTACCGACGTTTTGGTTACGGGCTACGATATCATTTTCTTCTGGGTTGCGCGTATGATCTTCTCTGGGATCGAACATACGGGCAAAGTGCCTTTCCACGACGTCCTGATCCACGGCATTATCCGTGACGAACAGGGCAGAAAAATGAGTAAATCCTTGGGCAACGGAATCGACCCTCTGGAAGTGATCGAAAAATACGGCGCGGACTCCTTGCGCTTGTCCTTGCTGACGGGCGTCGCGCCCGGCAACGATACCCGCTATTCGGATACGAAGGTGGAGGCTTGCCGAAACTTTATCAATAAGCTGTGGAACGCCACTCGTTTTGTCTTGATGAACGCGGAAGGCAAGAAGATCCCCGCGATCGAAAACGTCAAATTTACGCCTGCGGATAAATGGATTATCTCAAAATTGCAAAATTGCATTCGCGAAGTCACGACCAACTTGAACAAGTACGAGCTGGGCGTCGCCAGCGACCTTGCAATGGGCTTTGTTTGGGACGATTTCTGCGATTGGTATATCGAGCTGTCCAAACCCGCCCTCTACGGCGAAGACGAGGGGAAGAAGGCGGATAGCCTTGCCGTTTTGTGCTTCGTTTTGGAGAACGCGCTCAAATTGTTGCATCCCTTCATTCCGTTTGTGACGGAAGAAATTTACCAAAACCTGCCCAACACGACGGGTAGCATTATGGTTTCGTCCTTCCCTAGATACAATTCTAAAATGGCGTACAAAAAGGAAGCTAAGGTCTTTGAAGGGGTGATGGAAATCATCAAAGCAGTTCGCGCGATGAAGAAGAACGCTGATTGCCCGCCTTCTAAGAAGGTAGAGCTCAACGTCGTTACCGAGGCGAAACGTCTTTTGCAGCAAAATAAAGATTGTATTATGAAGCTGTCGGGGGCTAGCGCGGTAAAACTGATTGACAATCCGTCCGCAATCGACGGCAAAACGGTTTCCGCCGTCACCGAAATCGCGCAGATTTACGTTCCGCTTGGCGAGCTTGTCGATATCGAAAAGGAAAAAGCAAGACTGTCCGCGGAGATCGAACGCATCGAAGGGGAGATCGCTCGCGCGCAAAACAAATTAAACAACCCTAATTTCGTCAGCAAAGCGCCGAAAAAGCTTGTCGATGACGAAACGGAAAAGGTGAAAAAATACCAAGATATGAAGGCGAAATGCCTTGCGCAGTTGGAAGGTTTGTAAGGACGAACGGTCTTTCGACAAACATCTACAAGAAAGAAAAACGAAAAAGAGGAGGATTTTTATAAAATCTTCCTTTTTTCTTAAAAAAAGTTCGTTCAAACGTTTGACAAAAGGCTTTTTGCGTGCTAAAATAATACTGTTGTGATGGTATGGGCGTACTATGCCCTTTTGTCTAACGGATTACAGCTCCGCAAGGACAAGCCAAAACAAGCTCACTTAGCTTTCTTTAAAATTGCGTAAGGGCAATTTTAAGAAATAAATTCCAAATTCTTACAAGGAGGTCAACGAATGCCTACTATCAACCAACTTATCAGGAAAGGCAGAGAACAACTTGTTTACAAGTCGAAGAGCCCTATTCTTGACAACTGTCCTCAGAAGCGCGGCGTATGTCTGTCCGTTACCACGACTTCTCCTAAGAAGCCTAACTCCGCTATGAGAAAGATTGCCCGTGTGCGTCTTACCAACAAGCAGGAAGGTACGGTTTACATTCCCGGTGAAGGTCACAACCTTCAAGAGCACAGCTCCGTTCTTATCAGAGGCGGACGTGTAAAGGACTTGCCCGGTGTACGTTATCACATCATTCGTGGTGCGCTTGATACCGCCGGCGTTGCAAAACGTAAGCAGTCCCGTTCGAAGTACGGTGCAAAACGCCCTAAATAATTTTAAGGCAACGCACGCGTAACAAAACCCGAAAAGTATTTACTTTTCAATCAAAGAGTGTGAGTTTTCTCACAAAGTCGGTTGCGTTTTAAGACTAAAACCAAAACGCAAAAGACCTACTTGCAACTCGGAATATTTCTTAAAA
>JAZKXM010000082.1:0-2345 GCA_045611585.1 Candidatus Scatosoma sp.
GACCTGAAAATTATCGGCGCGCTCGCCTTTTCCTATTGCATGAATTTACAAAACGTCACCTTGCCCGACAGCGTGACGGATATCGGCGCGGAGGCTTTTTGCGGCTGTGAAAAATTATCCTCTTTCACCGTTCCTGCTTCCGTTACCACAATCGGCGACCACGCCTTCCAGTTCTGCTCCGCTTTGGAAAACATTTCCTTCCCCGACGATCTTGTTACACTCGGCGCGGGCGCATTATCAAATTGCGAAAAGTTGACCTCCGTTCACCTCCCCGCAAAGCTGACGGCAATCCCCGATTACCTTTTTGCAGACTGTTCCGCACTCGCGGAAATAGAGTTGCCGGCTTTCGTCACGGCAATCGGCACGGGTGCGTTTAATAATTGTTCGGCACTGACCGCCCTTTCTATCCCCGATAAAGTAACCGCAATTGGAAAATCGGCTTTTGCCGATTGCACCCTTTTGCAAACGGTCAATCTGCCCAATGGGATAACGGCAATCCCCGAAAACGCTTTTTGGGGGTGCTCCGCTATGCAAGCCTTTTCCGTACCCAACAGCGTAAAGGAAATCGGCGCTTCCGCTTTTTATAACTGTAAAAACCTCAAAGCCGTTTCCTTCGCCGCAGGATCTTCCTTGACAAAAATCGAACAATCAGCTTTTGAAAACTGCTCCGCCTTGACGGATTTTCCCCTTTCGGAAAACCTCACTTCCCTCGGCGCGAGAGTCTTTGCGGGCTGTTCTTCTTTGACAAAAATGCACATTCCCGCAAACTTCTCCGCCACCGTCACGGGCGCGTTCGCCACCGAATTTTTAACCGAACTGACCGTTGATAAAGACAACGCGACGTACAAGATGGTCGAGGGCAACCTTTATACAAAGGACGGCGAAACGCTGGTGCAGTACCTTTCCGCAGGCAAACCGACAATCGCCACTTTGCCGAACGGAGTCAAAAAAATCGGCGCATACGCCTTTTTCGGCGCAAAAAATCTCACAGACGTCACCCTGCCCGACAGCGTGACGGAGATCGGCGAACACGCCTTTGAAAACTGTTCCGCCCTTACAAAAGTAACCTTATCAACCGCCTTAACAACGCTGGGTGACAGCGCCTTCCAAGGCTGTAAAACGCTGAACAACGTACAGCTTCCCAGCGGGCTGGAACGGGTCGGTGCCAAAGCGTTTTACGGCTGCAACGAGCTTACGGAAATGATATTGCCCGACAGCGTGACCTATTTAGGCGAACACGCCTTTGCGCGATGTCAAAAGCTGACCAAGCTGACCCTTTCCAAAGGGATTACGCGCTACGAAACAAGCTTCGCCCCCACCGATTTTCTCGGTTTTTCCGATTGCGCCTTTACCTTCCTCGAATTCCCCGACGGAACAACGTATATCGGCTCTATCTTCGTCAATTCAGGAATCCGCGAAATCGTGATCCCCTCGTCGGTGACAGGCATTGATGCAAACATCTTCAAAAAGGAACAGCTTTTCGAATTGTCCAGCATCAGAACCGTTTACTTTAAAGGAACACTGGAAGAAGCGCTTGCCTTGTTTGCAAGGGTCCCCGCGTCCGATCTGAAAAAGGTTACCGTCTATATTTACAGCGAAACGCCGCCCCCGATGAACGAAGACGGAACGGACTACGAAGCGGGCTATTGGCACTACGACGAAAACGGAACGGTCGTCGTTTGGTCGTTAAATAGCGAAGAAAATTAAACGATTATCAAAAAACACGAAAAGGACGCCCACAGCGTCCTTTTTTATATACAAAAACGACGAACGCCCCGCCCGCCGTTTTGGTATTCATAATGGGTTATTTAAAACCAACTCGTGATAAAAATTTCCAGCCCGATAAAAATCAGGATCGCGCCGCCTAAAATGCCCGCCTTTCCCGCCAGCTTCGTACCTGCTTTTTTGCCAATTTCAATCCCTGCAAAACAAATAAAAAAGGTCAAAACGCCAATGATCCCGCAGGAGAGCAACGCCTCCCAAACGTTGTATGTAGAAACGGTAAACCCGACGGACAAAGCGTCAATAGAGGTAGCAATCCCCTGCACCAACAGCGCAGCCAACCCCACCGCAGGCTTTTCCTCCGCCGAATCCTTGTTTTTGATCCCCTCATACAGCATTTTGCCGCCGATAAAGCCCAACAACGCCAAGGCGATCCAAGGGATACATTTTTCAAACGCCTCAAAATATTGCGCAACCGTGCGCACGCATACCCAACCGATCAGCGGCATCAAAAACTGAAAAAACGCAAAAATTCCCGCAATTCCCGCCGCCTTTTTCCGTTTCATCAACGGCTCGTTTAACCCGTTGGCAAGGGACACGGAGAAGGCATCCATCGCCAGCCC
>JAZKXM010000083.1:0-1997 GCA_045611585.1 Candidatus Scatosoma sp.
TGGGCGGCGCGTTGGGCGCGGCGATTTTAGGAAAGATATCCACCAAAACGGTGGGGTTTGTCTTTGCGGCGTTGCAGCTGTTTGCGGGGCTGTGGTTAGTGTTTGCGTAACTGTTTTAGGGTGCGTTTCGTAAGGGTGGGACGAAGATTTTTGCGCCCCCCGTTCGGGGGATAAAGAAAGCAAAAAGGCGGGGGCAGGTGCGCGTTGAATAAGAAATCACGCCGAAAAACGGCGACGGAACGGAGGAGGGGAAAATGTCCTTTTATTTGTATCTAATTTTAGGTTTTTTGGGGGGAATCCCCGCAGGAATGGGTATGGGCGGGGGTACGGTCACCATTCCGCTGCTGGCGCTTGTCGGCGGCGTAGAGCAAAAAATTGCGCAATCGGCGAATTTGTTTTCCTTTTTACCCATGAGCGCGTCGGCACTGAAGCTGCACGCGGAAAACGGGTTGCTGCGGACGGAGGGAATTTTGTGGATTATTTTGCCTGCCCTCGCGCTGTCGGCGTTGGGGACGGCGATTGCCGTGGCGTTGCCCTCGCACCTATTGAGAAAGCTGTTCGGCGGGTTTTTGGCGGCTTTGTCCGCAATCACCTTTCGTAACGCTCTTTCGCAAAGCGGCAAACAAGGCGGGAAACAATCGGGCAAAAACGGTTGACCTTTTCGGCGGAAAATGGTATAATCTGCGGGAGAAAAGAGGGAGGAGATAGGAGTGAAGAAGTATCGCTGTATTCTATTCGATTTGGACGGAACGCTTACCTATTCTCACCGCGGGATCTTCGCGTGCTTTCGTTACGCTTTGGAAAAAATGGGCAGGGAGCTGCCCTCCGATGAGGAGTTGCGCCCGTGCGTAGGGCCTAGCCTCATGTATTCCTTTCAAAACTTTTTCAAAATGACGGAAGCGGAGGCGACGGAGGCGACGAGGCTGTACAGAGAGCGTTATACCGTACTCGGTTGGCAGGAAAACGAAGGGATTGAAGGGGCGACGGAGCTGCTTTTTGCATTGAAGGAAGCGGGATATGCGCTTGCCTTATCTACCAGCAAGCCCAAGCGTTACGCCGACCGTATCGTGGCGAAATTCGGATTTGATAAATATTTGACGGAGGTGGTCGGGCCGGACGAGGACGACAGACTTTCTACAAAGGAGGAGGTCATAGAAGAAACGGTGCGGCTGTTGGGCGCAAGCAAGGCGGCGTGCCTGATGGTGGGGGATACGAAATTCGACGTCGAGGGGGCGGCGATTGCGGGGGTCGATTGCGCGGCGGTGACCTTTGGCTACGGTAGCGAGGAAGAGCTGACGGCGTGCGCGCCCACCTATTTGGTACGTTCGTTTGCGCAGTTAAAAGAATTGTTGGCATAAAACGCCGAAAAGCACGAAAAAGAGGGGACGGGGAAGGCTCTCCGTCTTTTTTATTGCCTTTTTGCGGGGGGGGGATTCGCGATAAGAAAAAAGAAAAGGAGAGTTTTATGCGCATTATGGGCGCGCCGTGCGGCGCGCATACGAACAAAACGCACAAAAAAAACCGTCGAAACTGTCGAAAATGAAAAAAAATTAAAAAAAATCAAAAAATTTTTCAAAAGGGTATGGACAAATGGGTTTTTATGTGGTAAACTATGGGAAAACTTAAAACGGGGCAGAGGGCGAGCTGAACAAAAAATCGGTGAGAGAAGCCTTTTCGCGAACGAAATAAAGAGAGAAAAGAATAAATTTTAGTAAGGGAACGGGGCGGCAGAACCCGCCCGACAGAGGTAAAAAGCAGTGGAGAAGATCGGTATTATTGATTTGGGGTCCAATACGGCAAGGCTCGTGATCGTGGATATGTTCACGGACGGGCATTTTATGGTAGTGGACGAATTGAAGGAAAGCGTACGCCTTGGACAGGACTTGGACAGGGACGGGTTTTTGAAACCGCAACGCATTGCGGAAACGATAAAAACCTTAAAAATGTTCAAACGCCTTTGCGACGCAAGCGGGGTAAACCGTATTATCGCGGTAAGT
>JAZKXM010000084.1:0-2927 GCA_045611585.1 Candidatus Scatosoma sp.
GCTTGGCCTCCGACTTAACCCGTTTTGCCGATCGCGCCCGTCGCGCCGACGACGCCCGAAACACAACCCGAGGTCCAGCCCGTCATCCCCGATCCTACGGAGGAATTGGTGGCTGCTCCCGCGCCAAAAAAACGGGGGAGAAAGAAAACGGAGGTTGCCCTTGCCAAGCCCGTAAAAGCGGAAACGGTAGAGGTGAAGCCGATGGAGGAAAAGCCTAAAAAACGCGCGGTAAGGGCGAAGAAAAAGACGGAAGAGCCTATCGCGGCAAATGAGGAAATAAACACGCAACCCGTCGCAGTTGAAGGGATTGCGGAAGAAAAAACACCCGCCGTTGCCGAGGCAAAACCCGTTTTGTCCGCCGAGGTAAAATCGGAAATAAAAGAAGGAATAAAAGAGGAAACAAAAGCAGTAAAAGAGGAAGCAACCCCCGAAGAAAAAGCAGAACGGAAAGCGGAAGAAAAATCGGACGAAAAATTGGAAGAAAAAACGGAACAGCCCGTTAAAAAAGCCCTTCCCGTATTTGATATGACTTTGCTTTTTGGGGATAAAAAGCCCGTTAAAAAAGCGGAGGAAAAGCCGCAGGCAAAATCCATTCCGTCCGCGGTAGCGGAAAAACCCGCCTCTAAGCCGATTGTGGAAGAAAAAAAGACGGAAGCTCCCGCAAAATCGGTAACGCAAGCTTTGCAGACGGCAAAAACGGAAAAAGCGGTAAAAGTGGAAAGCGCGGAAGGGCAAACCAAGCCCGAAAAGGCAGAACAGCCCGCGCCCGTTCCTTCGCCTACCAACACGCCCAAAAACGCAAACGCGGGCGGGACGGCAAGCAAGACCCGTCGAATTGTCCGCACAAAATCGGACAAGCCATTGACGGCGGACGAGGCTCTGCGAGAGGCGTATCTTAAAAAATTACGCTCGCTCGGCGGGGATTATTTCGAGTATTATTCGGTATATCTTTTAGAGCGGTATTCGATGAAAAACGGTAGGCGGTTGGAAGGCTTGCGCATTTCGGGCGGCGATCACGACGGCGGTATCGACGGCGAGATCGAGCTGACGGATCGTTTAGGCTTCCGCGAAACCATCTACATACAGGCGAAAAATTGGAACCCCGACAAGGGCGACGAACGCCTGTGGGTAGTCGGCGAAACGCTGTTACAGCAATTTATCGGTGCGTGTCTTTGTCGGCAGGTAAAGGAAGGCAAACAGCACAGCCGCGGAATTTTTATCACTACCTCTCGCTTTACGGCGGAGGCGAAACGGCTTTTGGACGAAATGTCCGATAAAATCGTCGGTTACGACGGAAACGATTTGTACGAAGCCGCCAAGGAATGTTCCTTCGGCTTGGTACGCAAAAACGGAAACTGGACCTTGGACGAAGAATTGTTGTCCGGGGAAAAGGCGTTTTTCAATATGCTTTGAGTAGGGCTCGTCTTATAACCTTTGAAATACGGCGTTGCGCTGTGGCAACCTTCGGTCATTTACCCATCAGTAAACTCCCTTAGGTTTTCCTCGCGCGCCTTGTCTTTCTCGGTTCTAAGCCAAGCTATCTTGTTTCCCGTAAAATTCGGGGAATAAATAATAGAAAAATTTATAAAAAATTTATAGAGCTTTCAGTAACGAAAAGCATAAAAACGCCTGAAAACAAAAAAAAGGTTAAATAAGGTGAATTTTATGCATAATTTAAAAATATTTACCGAAAACGTAGATCCGCAAGCACTCAACCAAATTTATACGTTGCTTGCGCAGGCGCCGTTTTCGGGCAGTAAAGTACGGATTATGCCCGACGTCCACGTGGGCGCGGGCTGTGTGGTGGGCTTTACCGCCACAATGTCGGACAAGGCAATCCCCAACGTGATCGGGGTGGATATCGGTTGCGGAATGTTGACGGTAGAGCTTGGCAAACGTCAATTCCCCCTTGCCGATTTGGACAATTTTATCAAAGAAAATATCCCTTCGGGAAGCGCGATATTAAAAGAGGTGGACGGGGAAGAGCTGGTGAAGGGCTTGTATTGTTTTAAAGAACTCCGTTCCCTCGATCGGCTGTACGGCTCCTTGGGGACGCTGGGCGGCGGAAACCACTTTATCGAGGTGGATGAGGACGAGGAGGGAAATAGGTATCTGGTCATTCACAGCGGCTCGCGTAACCTTGGGATGCAGGTGGCGAAAATCTACCAAAAGCTGGCTGTTGAGCATTGTAAAAACGCCGCCGCGACAGAGCGCGCCGAGCTTACGGAACGCTTAAAACGGGAGGGCAGAGTTGCGGATATTCCCGACGCGTTGGAGGCGTTGACGAAAAAGTACGCTCATCGCACGAAGATTCCCGCGGACCTTTGCTATTTGGACGGGGACGGAATGGTGGCATATATGCACGATATGCGGATTTGTCAAGAATTTGCCCGCCGAAACCGCGAAAAAATGGCGAAAAAGATCGTCGAATTTTTGGGCGTATTTCGCTGGTCGGCGTTTGAAACGGTACATAACTTTATCGACGACAAGGGCGTCGTCAGAAAGGGCGCGATTCCCGCGCATAAGGGACAAAAAGTGCTGATCCCGATGAATATGCGGGACGGCTGTTTGGTCGCCGAAGGGCTGGGCAACGAGGACTGGAACTGTTCCGCACCGCACGGGGCGGGGCGGTTATGCTCGCGTAGCGAGGCAAAGAATTTGCTTTCGGTAGAGGAATTTCAGCGTTCGATGGAAGGGATCTACACCACGACGGCAAACGAATCGACCTTAGACGAAGCGCCGATGGCGTATAAGCCGATGGAGGAGATTGTTTCTTTAATCGGGGAAACGGTAAAGGTGCTGAAAGTGATCAAGCCTATCTACAATTTCAAAGCCGCGGAATAATAATTTAAAAGCGGTAAAATAATTTTTCAAAAAATAAGTTTTTTTACAATATCTCCCTCTCAACGCTTGACAACGTCGGGGGG
>JAZKXM010000085.1:0-9954 GCA_045611585.1 Candidatus Scatosoma sp.
ATGGCAACGGCGTACGCGCAAGCGGTGTACGGCATAAAAAACCCCAAGGTCGGGCTTTTAAATAACGGATCGGAAGACCATAAGGGCTTGCTTTTGCACCAAGAAACCAACCTTCTCCTTCGCGAAACGGCAGGGATCAACTATGGCGGCAACGTCGAGGGTAGAGAGCTGATGTACGGCGATATCGACGTCATGGTCGCGGACGGTTTCACGGGCAATATCGCGATGAAAGCGGTGGAAGGCTGTGGAAAAGCGGTCAGCGGAATGATGAAAAAAGCCTTCAAGCGCAACCTGTTCACCAAACTCCGCGCCCTTCTTTGCAAGGACATTATCAAAGATATCCGCGCGGGTCTGGACTACGAGGGGTTAGGCGGCGCAATGTTTTTGGGGCTTTCCAAAACGGTGGTAAAGGGGCACGGCAACTCCAAGGCGAAAGGCTTTTCGGTGTGTATCGCGCAGGCGGCAAACGCCGTTCGCGGCGATATGCTGGGCAAAATGAAAACACTTTTGGACGCAAACCTTGACACCGCGTCCAAGCCCGCGCCCGTTGCGGCAGAGGAGGTAAGCCCTCAATGATACGGCTCTCTGCTTTGGAAACGAGGATCGGTTACGTTTTTAAAGACAAAGAGCTGTTAAAAACGGCTTTTACCCACTCCACCTACGCGGAAAAATACGGAGTGGAAGATAACGAACGGATGGAATATCTTGGCGATTCCGTCCTGCAACTGATCGTATCAAAGTTGCAATATTTTTCTTCCGAACGCCATTCGGAAGGCGAAATGACGAAAATTCGTCAAAAGCTCGTCTGCACGGACGCCCTTCTTCGCTGTTCTAAGCGGCTTGGCTTAACGGAATTTTTGTTATACGTGGGCAGCGAAAGTAACGTCGGGGACAAAACGGTGTCCTCCTTGTACGAAACGCTGATTGCCGCCATCTATCTGGACGGCGGGATCGAGGCGGCGGAACGCTTTATCACCGCCAACTATCCAATCCCCGCGACGGAAGAAAATTTTATCGGCGAACTGCAAGAGTATCTTCAAAAATACAAGCTGCTCGAGGCGGAGTACGCAATCGAAAAATCGGGGTTAGATCACGACCCGCTTTTCCATTGTACCGCAACGGCGGCAGGAAAAAGCGCGCAGGGTGTGGGCAAAAGCAAGCCCAAGGCAAAACAGCAGGCGGCAAAAACGCTGCTGACCCTTCTTAAAACGCTCAATCATCAGGAAAAACAAGATAAGGAGTAACCAAATTGGATTTAAAGGAAATACAACTCGTCGGCTTCAAATCCTTTGCCGACAAAACCGCTATTCGCTTTGACGACGGGGTGACGTGTATCGTCGGCCCGAACGGTTGCGGCAAAAGTAACGTAGCCGACGCCGTGCGTTGGGTTTTGGGCGAGCAATCGGCAAAATCTCTCCGCGGCAGCAATATGCAGGACGTTATTTTCAGCGGAACGGAGCTTCGCAAACCGCACAATTATTGCGAGGTAACGTTGGTCTTCGACAACGAGAAAAAGCTGTTCGATATCGACGCGACGGACGTCGCGATGACCCGCCGTCTGTATAGAAGCGGCGAAAGTAAATATCTCATCAACGGGCAACCCAGCAGACTCAAAGACTTGGTTGCGTTGTTCCACGGTATCGGCTTGGGGAAAGAGGGGTATTCGATTATCGGTCAGGGCAAGGTCGAACAAATTATGAACGCCCGCCCCGAAGACCGCCGTTTGATTTTTGAAGAGGCGACGGGCTTGATGGTATTCAAATCCCGTAAGCAAGAGATCGAACGCAAGATTGCGGCGGCAAACGACAATTTATACATATACCGTCAACGTATCGACGAGGCAGAACGCCGTTTAGGTCCTTTGGGCAAGCAGGCGGCGGCAGCGCGCGAATATAAAGAACTGTCCGAATCGTTAAAGATAGAGGAGGCAAACACCTACATCTACCGTTTCGAAAACGCGGAGGCGGAAAAGAGTAAATTCAAAAAGGACGTCGCGGCAATCTCCGAAAAGATTATCGACTTAAACACCCAAATCGAACGGATCAACCGCAATACCGAACAAAATAGGGCAAAGATAGCGTCCGCAGACGAAACGCTTACCCAGCTTCAAGACAAGCGGTTAGAGCTTTCGGTCGGCAACGAACGCAAGGAAGGTGAGGCGCGCCTCGTTAAGGAGCGTATCAGCACCTACCGTTCGCAAATTACGGCGTCCGAGGCCGCGCTTGCCGTAGGCAAACAGCGGATTGGCGAGATTGCGGACGAAATCGCAATCACCTTGCAAAAGACAGCAAAGGACGAAGAACGGCTTTTGCAAATCGAAACGGAAACGGACGTTTTGCGCAGCGCGGTCGCGTCGTTGGATAACAAAATCGCGGTATTTGAACGTCTTTCGGACGAAAACCGCTTAAACCAGCTCTCCTCCGCGGAAAACCTGTCCGAATTAAAGAAAAATTTGGGTACTCTTTCCGCCCGTAAAGAGGCGGCGCAGGAAAAGATTGACGAGCTGACCTCCGCGCTGGAAAAGAGTAAGCAACGCAAAGAACGTTTAGAGGACGAGCTGTCCTCTGTCAGAAAGGACGTCAAACGCTTAAAGGACTTCACCGCTTCCGACGCCAAACAGCGGCAGGAATTAGAGGAAGAAGTCGCTGAAATGGAGCTGACAATCAACGATTTCACGCAAGACCTTTTCAATTCCAAGGGTCAAATCGCCTCTTTGGAAGAAAAGCTGGAAATGCATATCAGTATGAAAAACCGCTTCGAGGGGTATAAAGATTCGGTACGCCGTTTGCTTTCGGTCGCCAAAACCAACCCCGAGGTATCCAAGCACCTTCGCGGCGCGCTTGCCGATATCGTCACGACGGAACAGAAATACGAGCTGGCAATTGAAACCGCCTTCGGCGGCGCTATGCAAAACGTAGTCACTCCCACGTCGGGCGACGCGCGGCATTTGATCGAGTATCTTCGCCGCACCAACGGCGGTATCGTTACCTTCTTGCCCGTCGAAAGTATGAAACCCCGTCCCGACAATCGCGAAATCCGCTACGCGCTGAACGAAAGAGGGGCTATGGGGCTGGCGATCGAGCTGGTGCAGTACGACAGCTATTATTACAACGTCATCAGCAACCTTTTGGGGAACACGCTCATTTGCGACAATATCGCCAACGCCACGACGATCGCCAACAAATACGGTAACGCGTTCAAGATCGTCACCTTGGAAGGGGATATCGTCATGACAAGCGGCGCGATGACGGGCGGCAGTCGTCATAAAGAATCGGGCTCTTTCCTCTCTAACGAGCGTAAAATCCAAGAATGTAAGGACAATATTGCCCGCAAGAAGAAATATATTGAAAAATTAGAAGCGGCGATCGCGGGCAGCGAACGGGAAAAGGCGTCGGCTAAGGCAAAATTAGAGGCGCTCCGCGAAAAATATCAGGGCGCAAACAACGATCTTGCCGCACTTGCGCAACGCGAAACGGCACTCCAAAGCCAAATCGAGGAAGCGGAAACGGATCTTCAATTCTACCAAGACGCACTTACCGAATCGAAATCCCGCTTAAAGGCGCTTCAATTCGAGGAGGCGAACTCCTCTCAAAGCGAAGAACAGCTTAACTCCTTGCGCGAGGCTGCGGCGGAAGAGCTTGCCTCTCAAAAATCGCAGAGTGAAAAATTCAAGGAAGAACGCGCGGAAAAGGCAACCCGCCTGCACGCGTTGGAGGTAGAATACGCGTCCTTGCAATCGGCTATTGAAAAGCAACGGCAGGACGTTCAACGCTTGACGTCGGAAAAGGAAGACCTGATCAAACGCATTTTCGAGATCGAGAAAGAAAAATCGGACGCCGAAACCCGCCTTTCCGCTTTGGAGGAGGAGGCAGAGGAAAAGGAACTGACGGACGAAGAAAAAGCGGCTGTGCAGGCGCTGACATCGGAGATCGAGCGTATCACGCAGGAAAAGGAAGAATTAAACGCCCAGCAAATCGCCTTGGACGAACAAAAGACTTCCTTGCAAGAAACGCTCACCAAAAATTCGGACAAGCGGTACAAGTGCGAGCTGGAAATCTCCAAAATCGACACCAACCTTGAAAACACTCGCCTGCGTATGGAAGAATTTTACTCTCTTGATTACGACGGCTGTTTGGCTTTGCGTAAAGAGGTATTCAACGTGGACGAATCGGCAACTATGATTGCCACGTTAAAGAGGAAGATTACCCTTCTTGGCGACGTCAACCCGACGGCAGTGGAAGAATTCGCAGAGGAGCAGGCGCACTATTCCGAAATGGTCACCCAGCGTGACGACCTGCAAAAGGCGATAGAGGATTTGACGTCGGCTCTCAACGAAATCCGTGGCGAAATGCTCCGTATCTTCGACGAAGGCTTTAACGACATCAACGAAAACTTCAAAACGACGTTTAAAGAGCTGTTCGGCGGCGGCCGTGCAGAGCTGCAAATGGACTACGTCGAAGGGGAAGACCCCCTCAACGCAGGCGTCGAGATTATCGCTTGCCCTCCGGGCAAGAAATTAACCAAAATCTCCCTGCTTTCGGGTGGCGAACGCGCGCTTACGGCAATCGCAATTCTGTTCGCAATCTTAAAGGCACGGCCTATGCCCTTCTGTATCTTGGACGAAATCGAAGCCGCGCTGGACGATGCTAACGTGGATAGATTTGCAAACTACTTAAAGCGTTTCACCTTAGACACGCAATTTATCGTAATCACGCACAGAAAACCGACGATGAACCAAGCAGACTCTCTTTTCGGGGTCACGATGCAAGAAAAGGGCGTATCGAAGATCGTCTCGGTCAAGCTTGCAGAGGTGGAAAGCCGCCTTGGCGCAGGCACGGTAGAATAAAAAAATTCTTTTTCCTCCCTGCATAGGGAGGAAAATTCACCAAAAGGGACAAAATAAGCATATAAAAGGAAGTAACCAAATGGGCATATTCGGCAAACTTTTCGGCGCGCTCAAAAAGACGAAGGACAATTTTTCCACAAAGCTCCGCTTGCTCTTTTCCAAAAACAAGCTGGGCAACGAATTTTATGAAGAATTAGAAGAACTCCTCATCTCCTCCGACGTTTCGGTAACGACGGCGGCGGAGGTTGTCGATCGGGTCAAGGCGCAGGCAATCGAAGAAAAATTAAAGGACGAAGATTACGTTATCGGGCTTCTCCGCCGTATCCTCACGGACATACTGACGGAAGCGGAGGTCGAAGACCCCGCCTACCCTTGCGTAATTATGCTTGTGGGCGTCAACGGAGTCGGCAAAACGACGACGGTGGGTAAGCTCGCGCACCATTTCCTTTCCGAGGGAAAAACGGTGACGGTGGCGGCGGCGGACACCTTCCGCGCGGCGGCAAGCGAACAGCTCGCAATCTGGGCAGAGCGCGCCAAGGTTCGTATCGTCAAGCACGAAGAGGGCAGCGACCCCGCGGCGGTCATCTACGACGCCGTATCCTCGGCGAAGGCGAAAAAGACGGACGTCGTGATCGTCGATACGGCGGGCAGATTGCACGTCAAAGAAAACCTGATGAACGAGCTTCGCAAAATGGATCGCGTTGTCACGCGCGAATATCCCGAAGCGGACTTTTTAAAGCTGCTCGTTTTAGATGCAACGACGGGACAGAACGCCGTCAACCAAGCCCGCGTATTCGACGAAGCGGTACAGCTTGACGGTATCGTGCTGACAAAACTTGACGGCACGGCAAAGGGCGGCTTCATCTTCTCGCTCGCGCAAGAACTGTCCTTGCCCGTTTTGTACGCAGGCGTCGGCGAAAAAATGGACGATTTAGAGCCTTTCGACGCGCAGTCCTTCGTCGAGGCGATCTTGTAAAACCACAAAAATCCTACAATAAACCCCCAAAAATTTTTCAAAATGGGCGTACCAGGTACGCAACGAACAAAAAACTTCTAAGGAGGTAAGGCAATATGAGTAACATTATCGAATGTATCGACCTGACGAAGCGTTACGGCAATCTCACTGCTCTTGATCGGCTGAATTTCAAAATCCCCGATCGTGGCGGCATCGTCGGCTTGTTAGGCCCGAACGGCAGCGGCAAAACGACGCTCATCAAATTATTGACGGGGCTGTTGACGCCAACGGACGGCAGCGTGCGAATCGCAGGCAGAGGGGTAGGCGTGCAAACGAAATCTATCGTTTCGTACCTTTCCGATTTTTACTCTCTCAACGACAAATACACCGTCACGCAGCAGCTCAATTATTTTGTTGATTTCTTCACGGACTTCGACGCCGAAAAAGCGAAAACAATGCTGAAAGAATTAGGTGTCAACGAAACGCAAAAGGTAAAATCGCTTTCGAAAGGCACAAAGGAAAAGCTTGCGCTCATTCTCACCCTTTCCCGTCGCGCCAAAGTGTTCATTTTAGACGAACCGATCGCAGGCGTCGATCCTGCCGCACGCGATTACATATTGCAAACGATCCTCTCCCATCGCACGCAAAATTCGACGATGATCATCAGCACGCACCTCATTTCAGAAATAGAGCAATACTTCGATTACGTGCTGTTCTTAAAGGAAGGACGGGTGGTCTTGCACGGCGGGGCGGAGGACATTCGCCGCGAAGAGGGCAAATCTATCGACCAGTTATTCAGGGAGGTATTCAGATGGAGTTAAACAATTTCAATCAATATAGTGATAACGCTGGCGCGTCCGAATGTCAAACCGAACAACCCGCGGCGCAAACCGAACAACCCGCGGCACAACCGCAACAATCCTGCCCGCAACAAACGTCGGACGAATTTTTCTCTGCACCCCCCGTTTACGACGGCAGCTACACAAAAACGTACGGCAACGCCTCTTACGCCGAGGACAATTCCCGCTACGATAACAGCTTTTTCTCCCTCCCCGAGGAGGATTATAAACCGAACGGAGATTTAAAACCCGTCCGCAAACGTATGCTGAAAACGCTGTTAAAATACGAATTCAAGGCACTGTTCCCGTCGATGGCAATCGGTGTGGGGTTGGTGCTTGGGGTGGCGTTGGTGCTCTTTATCAGCGGTTGGTTCGTCACAACGGCAACCAAAGGCCCGTCCCAAGGCACGTTGTCCGATTATCCCTTCTATTGGGCTTTGGCGTTTATGCTGTTTGCATACGCGTCGTTGTATTTGATGATCGTGCCGATCGTAGCCGTCAATAAACGGTACTCAAAATCCTTTTTCAAAAGCGAGGGCTACCTCACGTTCAGCATTCCCGCCAGCGCGGACGAACACCTGCTCGCAAAGCATATCAGCGCGTTCGTCGCACACCTGGTGGCGTTATTTTCCGTTTTGATTGGCATAATCCTTGCACTTTCTCCCGTCGTAGGGACTGAACTGTTTACGGGAATTTTCGGGCTGATCGCCGACGCCTTCCGCGAAAACGTGTGGCGGGCGCTCTCCGATCTTTTACATATCCTAATCAGCGCCGTTGTCAGCTCCGCACTCTTTTTCACCTTCTGCGGAGCTTTCCAATGCTGGGGACACCGCGGCGTGCAAAAGCGGACGATCGTGCTTGCCATCGTGGGTGCGTACGTAGGCTTTTACGTCCTTATCGCATTCCTTGCAATCTGGGCAAACGACGCAATCTACCGTTTCCTTGACTCGGCGGCGTTCCAATGGCTGTCGTTGGTTGTAGAGATCCTGATGGTCTGGTTCTTCTACACAATCGAAAAGAAAACGCTGACGAAGAAACTCAACTTAAAATAATTTTCGGAACTAATTTTTATGACAATAGACATTTTAACCCTTTTCCCCGAAATGTTTTCGGCCCTTAAAGAGAGTATTTTAGGCAGAGCCCAAAAAGCGGGCAAAATCACGGTCAATATCGTAAACATACGCGATTATACAGAGGATAAGCATTTAAAATGCGACGATTACCCCTTCGGGGGCGGAGCGGGAATGGTCATGATGCCCCAGCCGATCGGCAGCGCAATCGAGGCGATCGACCCCGAACACAAAGCTCGCAGAATTTATATGTCCCCCAAGGGCGAAACGTTAAAGCAGCAGAAGGTTTTTCAGCTTTTAGAACACGAACGTCTGATTTTGCTTTGCGGGCATTACGAAGGAGTGGATCAACGGGTGCTTGATTTATATATCGACGAAGAAATTTCGATCGGCGACTACGTCTTGACGGGCGGGGAGTTGCCCGCGATGGTGCTTGTCGATTGCGTATCGCGCTACGTGGAGGGGGTCATCAACACGTCCTCGCTTGTGGATGAAAGCTTTTCGGATAACTTGTTAGAATACCCGCAATATACCCGCCCGCAGGAATACAAGGGTTTAGCGGTCCCTGAGGTACTGCGCAGCGGCGATCACGCGAAGGTGGATCAATGGCGGCGCGAACAGGCGTTGAAGTTGACGGAGCGGCTTCGCCCCGACCTGCTCAAATAAAAAACGACGTATATACGTCGCATAACATTGTCGGGCTTACGTTTTGTCTTGGTCGTGTACGCAACAGTACACTCCCTGCGCCAAAGCCGCGCCCTTCGCGTTATGCTCGTATCTCCGCCGTTTTTACGGAACCCAACAAAGCGAATAACGAGCGATAATCTTCGATAGAAAAAAATCGCTGCGGGTCGCACCCGCTGCTCGCATTTCCGCCGTTTTTACGGAACCACGGCTTTGTCGAATAAAGGGAGGTCAAGGAACTCAGTTCCTTGCGGGAGGTTGAGGGCAGCGCCCTCGCATTTTAGCCTTTCAAAAAGCAAAACGCAGTTTTGCGTTTCTGACCGCAAAGCGGTCATACGCAAGCTTTGCTTGCACAAAACCAGCCCCCCAACCAAGCAAAACGCAGTTTTGCGCCCTTGACCGCAAAGCGGTCACACGCAAGCTATGCTTGCGCAATCGGACATTAACAAGCAAAACAGAGTTTTGCGCCTTCCCCTTGTCCCCCTTGTGAAAGGGGGCACGGCTGAAAGCCAAGGGGGATTCTTAAATAAATTCTTACAATGGTGCAACAATGAAAAACATTCAATGGTTTCCCGGTCATATGACCAAAGCAATGCGGGATATGGAGGCAAAACGCGACCTTTGCGACGGAGTCATTTGCGTAATGGATGCCCGCGCTCCCGCGGCAACGCTCAACAAAAACCTTAAAAAAATCTTCGGCGAAAAGCCTATCCTGTACGTCTTAAACAAAGCCGACCTTGCCGATGCGAAAGCGGACGGATTTATTAGGCTGATTGAAGAAAAGGGCAAAGCTTGCGTAAAATGCAACTCCACGAATATCGCCTCCAAACGCCTGCTTTTACAAAAGCTGACGGCGCTGACGGAGGAAAAACGCGCCCGCGCCGAGGCAAAGGGCTTAAATAGAACCTTCCGCTTTATGGTGGCAGGGATTCCCAACACGGGCAAAAGCACTATCGTCAATTTGTTAAGCGGTCAAAAACGCGCCAAAACGGGGGATAAGGCAGGGGTGACCCGCGACGTGCGCTGGCTCAAATGCGGCGCGTTCGACCTTTTGGACACCCCCGGCACTATGCCGCCCGCCTTCGACAATCAGTACCTTGCCCGCCACCTTGCGTATATCGGCAGTATCAACGACGACATTTTGGATATGGACGACGTCGCGTTAGAGCTGTTGGGCGAGCTTTCCACGCAATACCCGCAATACCTCACCGAACGTTACGGCATCACCGACTTTTCGGAAAAGCTGGGTATGTACGAGGCGCTTTGCAAACGCCGCGGGTTTATCCTGCGCGGGGGCGAATTTGATTACGAACGGGGCGCAAAGGCGCTGATCGACGATTTTAGAAAGGGCAGAATAGGCAAAATTTGTTTAGAAAAAGCGGAAGATTATACCGATTGGGATTTTTAAGGGGATAACGAATGAAAAAAATTTGGAACGCAGACGAAAAATTACAATACGAACGGCTGTTAAACGAAAAGGGCTATCAGTACGTTGCAGGGGTGGACGAAGTGGGTAGAGGCCCGCTAGCAGGCCCAAGTCGGAGGCCAAGCGGTCTTAGG
>JAZKXM010000086.1:0-1865 GCA_045611585.1 Candidatus Scatosoma sp.
TGATTATTACGCCGAGTAATTCGTTCAACGCATTCATTGACGAGCTGGCGGCTGTGTTGGAGCTGGAACGAGTGCGCACCTCCACCGTTTACGACTATTTTATCAGCGTTTTAAAGCACGAAAAAATCGACCTAACGGGCAAAATCGACCCCACGGCAAAAGAAACGGAGGGGTATCTTTCCTATGTGTATTCCCCGAAATTCGTAGCGGACGTCAAAAAATTCCTCGACCGCTCCTTCGACAGCCTCTACGGCTTGTTCACAGGCGCAGAATGTAAGGATTTTATCGACGATATCGTCAAGGACTGCAAAAAGCAAATCTACGCCTACGAGGGCATCAAAAACGCGTCTATGCGGGTTCGCCGCGCCGTCTTGGGGGAGATTAAGGAGCGCAAGGAAGGTGGCATTTATTACACAAAACCCTTCCGCGAGCTGATGAATTGCATCTTGGATGTCGATGACTTTTTCGACGGCACGTTAAAGAGCGAAAACGCGAAAAACCCAGACTATTTCTATCGCCAGCTCCTCTCCTTTTATAAGAGCGCAAAATTCGTCGCGCGTCGCACGGACGCGGTGGTGGAGGAGGCAATTTCCTCTTTGGAAACGCTCAAAAAAGAAATCGAGCGGGAGTTGTCCGACCTGCGCCGTTATCGCCGCAAAATAGGGGAAACGGAAACGTATTTATACCCCGATCGAATCGCCCGTCGCGAGGAGATTTTAAAAGAAATCGAAAAGGTGCGCGAAAAAGTCCTTTCCATCGGCGAGGAAAACGTTGCGTTTTTCGAGTTTTATTCGTATCTGAAAGGGGAAAGAAACTTTTCCGCCGTTGGCGGCGGCGGGGACTTTGTGGATGTAATCCGCTATTTCTACCGTGAAACGGTCAAAAAATATAAGGCAAAATTCGGTATGACGGGCAAGACGATGTATCCGTCGGACGCGTACGCAATCACGTTGATTTGCAGCCTACTCGGCAGGCGTTTGCGCCCGTCCTATTCGCACGTGTTCGTGGACGAGGGACAGGACGTATCCGCCAGCGAGTACACGCTTCTTCGCGCCATCAACGCAAAGGCGGCGTTCAACGTGTTCGGCGACCTTCAACAAAACGTCACGTCCTATCGCGGAGTCCAAAGCTGGCAGGAAACCTTCCCCGATTACACCCTTTACACGCTGAACCAAAACTACCGAAATACCAACCAAATCGTAGAATACGTTTCGTCGGCATTAGAGGTGGATATGCAGCCGATCGGCTTCGACGGAGAGCAGGTTGTCAAGCTTCCCGCCCGCAACGCAAACGGCTTTTTGAAGGGAAAAAAGGGCTTAAAAGCGGTCATTTGTTCAGAGCAAGATAAAGAAAAATATTTTCGCAAATCCTACTCCGTCCTTTCGGAAAAGGGTAGGCTTTCACAATCGGCGGTCAATTATATGACCGTTTACGAAAGTAAAGGGCTAGAATTTTCGTCTGTCGTCGTCATTCCCGACCACATGACGGAAAACGAATTATATATTGCATGCACGCGCGCGCTCAAAGAGCTGGCAGTCGTGGAAGGGGGAAAGGAAACCAAATGAAAAAACAAATTTTTCTCGTCGATGCCGACGACACCCTGCTCGATTTTCACGGCTCGGCAAGCGAAGCGCTGAAAAAAGCCTTTGACGGCAGCGGAGTGCCTTGGCAGGACGAATTTGCAAGCGTTTATAAAACGCTGAACGAAAGCTTGTGGCAGGCGTTAGAACGCAAAGAATTGACCCGTGACGAGCTTATGAACACTCGTTTTCATCGCTTGTTAGACCGTTTGGGGCTGTCCGACGTCAGCGGCGATCAGTTCAACGAAATTTATTTAAAATACCTTTCAACGCACCCTCGCTATT
>JAZKXM010000087.1:0-2057 GCA_045611585.1 Candidatus Scatosoma sp.
CGAAATCACGGCGTCGTATTCTTCCCCGATACGCTCGCTCATATACATCGTCATATACAGGTCGTCCACGTCTCTCTCTGCATCCGTGGCGCGCCGTTCTCTTGCGGAGGATTGGTCGGCTGCCCGTGTAACAAACTCTCCGTACGTTTCTAATGCGTGCGCATAGCCGCCATTGATAACTTCCTTAATAATGCGATGAATGCAGAGGTCGGGGTAACGGCGGATTGGCGAAGTAAAATGGCAGTAGCAGCTGCTTGCCAAGCCGAAATGTCCCACGTTTTCGGGGGAATAGCGCGCCTTTTGCATGGAGCGTAGCATTACGCGGTTGAGTACCGAATAGAAGGGCAGCTCTTGCGCGGCAAGCAGTAGGTTTTGATAATCGTACGGCTTGACGTCGTCCGCGTTAAAACGGGCGGTCAGGCCCAAATTTTGTGCGAAAGCACGGAAGGTTGCCGCCTTTTCCTCGGCGGGCTTTTCGTGAACTCGATAGACGAAAGGCGCTTCGATAGACTGCATAAATTGCGCAACCGTTTCGTTGGCTAGAACCATAAACGCTTCGATAATTTGATGGGAAAATGCGCGCTCGTAATCGGGAATGGTGATTTCCCCGTCGGAGTATAAAATTTTTGCCTCCTTGACGTCTAACGTCACGCTGCCTTTTTTGTTTCTATTTGCTTGTAAAATCTTCGTTAATTCCGAAAATAAGCATACCATGTCTTTGACGAACGCAAATTTTTGGCAGGTTTCTTCGTCGCCGTCTAAAATTTTCGTCACTTGGTTATACGTCATTTTCTTGGCGGAACGAATCACGCCTTCGACGATTTCGCTTTCTTTTACGACTCCTTTTTTGTTGATTTTCATCACGCAAGAAAGGGTCAGTCTGTCCTCACCTTCGTTCAGCGAACAAATTCCGTTGGATAACGCGCGGGGAAGCATGGGAAGGACTCGGTCGGGAAAATAGACGCTGGTGCCGCGTTCGAACGCTTCTTTGTCCAAGTGGGAAAGATAGGGAACGTAGTGGGAAACGTCTGCGATATGCACGCCCAGCAAATAATCGTCGCCTACCTTTTCTAAGGAGATGGCGTCGTCAATGTCCCGCGTGTCCTCGCCGTCGATTGTCACCACCAATTTGTCGCGGAAATCCGTTCGTCCGACAAGGTCGATTTCCGTAATCCCGCGGCGTTCTGCTTTTGCCGCCTCGTCCTCTAACTTTTGCGAAAATTCTTCGTGGAGATTAAAGGAGCGGATAATGGACAGCTCTTCTGCGAAAAAATCGTCCTCGTCGCCCAGCACCTCTACAATCACCCCGCCCGGGGATTTTCTGGGTGGATAGTCGGTGATTTTTGCCACCGCTTTGACTCCGTTTTTGATGTGGAAACAGCTGTGCAGAGGGATAAAGATTTCCGTGAAAAACCGTTTGTCGTCGGGGAATAAATAGCCCGCGTATCTGTCTTTTTGGAAAACGCCGACAATTTGGGAAAAGCCGCGTTCTAAAATTTTGACAACGGCGCCCTCATCGTCGCTTCTGCCGTAAACGCGTTCGATCAATACCTTGTCGCCGTGCAACGCGCCGCGAAGGTTTTTATGGGGGATAAAAAAGTCCTTTTCGTACTGTTCGCGATCGTCGGGGATGAGGAAGGCAAAGCCGCGCTCATTTCCGCGTAAGCACCCGCGGATCAAGCCAAGCTGATCAATCGTTCCGTACCTGCCCCCGTCGTTTTGGAAAATTTGTCCTTCTTTTTCCAGCTCGTACAAAAGGTCGAACACCCGTTTTTTTTCACGGTAGGGGATTTTTAAAATTTTACATATCTCTTGTAGGTTTTTTAAGGCAAGAGTGCCGTCGGCAAACGCCTGCAATATATATTCTTTCGCGGTCAAACAAACCACCTCCTTTTACGTGCGAGATCGGAAGGAAAGAAAACGGCGGCTTATCAGTAAGCCGCCGTAAAAAGTTTCGGATAGCAATTAAACCCAAAGCGCTTCGATTTGCAAAACGTAGAAGGCAACTGCAAAGATGACAAGGACGATAAGACAAACAATCGTCCATTTTTTCATTT